>CAZGRT010000102.1:0-8837 GCA_964528225.1 uncultured Thermodesulfobacteriota bacterium
CCCGGCCGCAAGACGCGCGCCGCCTCCCGGAGCGTGGCCGGCGCCGAGCCGCGGGGCACGAGGTCGTGGAGCACCGTGGCCATCAGCGCGAGATCGGCTTCGCCGTCGCCGACCGAAGCCAGATCCACCAGGTCGCGGACCTCCGCGCTCACGTTGGCGAGGCCCTCTTCCCGCGCGGCCGCGAGCAGCCCGGAGACCCCTTCGCCCCAGATGTCGAACCCCCGGATCGTCTGCCCGGGGTCGAGGTGCTTCGCGAGCCACAGGGTGTAGGAACCCGCGCCGCACCCGAGGTCGAGCACGAGGCGCACCGTGGCCAGCGGCACGGCGGCCAGGAACGCGTCCCGGTCGATGAGGTCGAAGCTGGACTTCCCGGACTCGGGATGGGGCTTCGGCATTTCCCCTTCTCCTTGGCCCTGGAGCACGAGTGCCGCCCCGCCGGCCAGGGCCCGCGCCACCTTGCACCGCCCGCTGGAGACGAGCCGCTGGACGGTGCCGCGGGAGACCCCCATCCGCCGGCCGGCCTGCTCCTGCGACAGCCCGTCGGCGTCACAGAGCCGCAGCGCCTCCAACTCGTCCTGCCGCAGCTCGAATCGGACGAGGTCCCGCAGGGGTGTCCCCGCTGGCTTGTACACGAGACCGCTGCCCCAACGGGCGGCGCAGGCGCAGCGCCTCGGTTTTCGGGGTCTCGGGCTCACGGACCGTGGTGGCCGCAGCCGTGCCCGTGTCCGCCGCAGGTGCGGCCCGGCTCCCACTCGGACAGGGCCCCCTGGCGGGCGAGCGCAACGTTCTCCTTCACCGTCGCCGCGCCGGCCGCGAAGACGCGGATTCCGGCCCTCGAGAGCCCCGACAGCGCACCGCCCCCGATTCCCCCCACGACAACGGCATCCACGGCGTGTCCGCCCAGGGCCTTCACGGGACTGCACGCGCCGTGGGCGTGGTGCAGGTCGCGGTTCACGACTTCCGCGACCTGCCCGGCGTCCGCGTCCACCACCACGAACATCGGGGCGGAGCCGAAATGGCCGAAGACCGCGCTGTCGAGTCCTTCGTTCTTCGCTACGGGAAAGCAGATCTTCATCGGCGCACCTCCTTTGTAATGTGCATATGCACAGTATCAGCCATGTTCTCCGGCGTCAACCGGGAAAATGCGCGGGCAACGGGTTCCCATCCCTGTCCGGACGCTGACCTTCGAACCGTCGGGCTATGAAGCGCCGGCGAGGGAAGCGTTCGCGCGCCTCTTCTGCCAACCCTGCCGGGACGGCCGCGGTCGGGGGGGCGCCGTCGTCGGACCGAGACGGAGGGCGGAGAAGGGGAGAAAGCGGCCTCGTCGAGATGGCTTGGAGAGAGGAGGAGTGAACGACCTGCCGGGGCGGTGCGGCCGGAGAGTTCTTGCCGGGGTCGTCGAGAAGGACAGGGAAGCATCGTGCAACGTCGGGAAGGACACCGGCCGACCGGGGCTTGAGTGCACGGTGCCCCGACACGGACGACACGCCGTCAGGCGGAACCGAGAACGGACCCTCGCCTGGCTGGCCTTGGCAGCGGAGAGGCTACTCCGCCGGTGGCGGCCGGTGTGACGGCAGTTTGTGCGGTTGGAACGGCCTGCCCGACATCCGTTCCACTCTCCAGATGACGTCCTTCGCGGCGGAGTGGGCCGTCCGGGAAAACCTCTCCTGGGGAGTGTTGTGCTGCCCTTCGCCCAGAGCGTCGAAGAAGTACAGGACTTCGCCGGTCTTCGCGTCGAGGACTTCCACGTTGTTCACGAGGATGCTCACACCGGTCTTCCCCGTGACCGCCAGTTCTTCGGCCCCGAGGTACAACGCCGCGTCGAGGGGGAGGCTTTCGGGAAGTTCCGAACCGGATTCCGGTTCAAAAGCCATAATTGTGAGTCTTACGTGCAAGAGTTTCCCATCGACTTCTTCGGTAATGTCCTCGTAATAGCCGCTGAGCTCGGATTCCAGAGTCGTCGCGACGTGATCGAGGGCCGCTGACAGGTCCCTGTGTTCTCGAAAAATAGGGTTCTCGGTGACGAATCGTTCACTGCTCACGGAAGACACCTTGACCTTGGTGTACGGAGAGAGGTCCGGTGCCGCGACGTCCTGCAACGGGGCGCCGGCACAAGCACCGAGGAACACAAGGATGAACGGAAGTGCGAGGGATCGCCTCATCGGAATACCTCCCTTTGGCTGCACCGAGATGCCCATGCGTTTCACCGTCGGAGCGAAGGGGTGGGGCGTCGGCTTCAGAACCTCCAGTCCAGGCTGACGTTGAATGCGTGGAGCGCCGCGTCGTTGTACCGGCCCGAGACCCGGCCGGCCCGGCCACGCTCCACATCCAGGTCCAGGTCTCCGCCCCAGGCGACCTCGTAGGCACCCCCCAGGGTCAGGTCCCGGCTCCACGCATACTGCCCGCCCAGGCCCAGGCGCCACTGCTCTCCGACCGGGAGGACAGGACTGCGCTGGTCGTCGTCGAGCATGGAGCTGTCGTAGGCAGCGCCGCAGGAGACGAGCCACGGCTCGTTGATCCGGTACTGGGCTCCCAGCGCGGCGTGCCAGGTGTCCTTGTAGTCCAGGTCCGTGGTGAGGCTGTCGTCTACGTTCTCGGAGCTGACGGCAACCTCGACCGCGCCGAACTGGGACCAGTCCTGCCAGCCCACGTTGCCCATCAACGCCAGGCGCTCGGTCACCTGGTGGTAGGCGCTCACCATGACCGCCTGGGGGGCGGTGACTCCCAGGTCGAGGTTGGCCCCGCTGGCCCGCGCCGCGACGGGCTGCAGCACTGGATTGGTGATCCCGCTGAACTTGGGCGCGTCCTTGAAATCGAGCTCGGTCTTGGTCAGGTACGTCACCCCGACACGGGTCTTGCCGTTGGGCTCGATCAGGACGCCGAAATTGCCGCCGAAGCCCCAGTCGGTGTCCTCGAGCTTGAGCTTCCCGTCGTCCCGGTCACGCAGGAGCCCGCTGTTGTTCACGGCCAGCTTGTACTCGAGGATCCCGTACATGGCGGTCAGCCCCGCGCCCAGGGAGAGCCAGTCGTTGACCCGGTACGCCACTGTTGGCAGGAGGGAGAGGCCCTGCAGGGTGGTCTCCGTGACGAAGTACCGGCCCACCCAGTCGTCGCCGTAGTCGAGGGACAGCCCGAAGTAGCCCGCCACGCCGAACCCGACGCGCAGCTTCTCGCCGATGGGCTGGACGTAGAACGCGCTGCCCGCGGGGATCCAGCCGTTGGCGTCTCCGTCGTCGCCGCCGGTCGTGGTGCTCGCGGAGGCGTCGAACGGAAGGTGCAGGTACAGGGGCTGCAGGCCCAGGTGGACCTCCGGCCGCGCCAGCCGCGTCATGCCCGCGGGGTTGGCGAACACCGTGGTGGCGTCCTGGGCGCGGGCCGCGTAGCCGGCCGCCGCGAGCCCCACCTCGGGGCCCCCGATTTCGTAGAGGTAGAGTCCCCCGGCGTAGGCAGCCCCCGCGGCGGCCAGGAGCGTGAGCAGGGTGAGGGAGAGTGCGCTACGCAGAGTCGTGAGCACGGGAAGCCTCCTTTGCGGAATGGTCGCGCGGCCCGCCCTTGCACGGCGGGGATGCCGCTAACGAAGCCGCACGAATTCTACGTCGTAGTCTTCGCGCAGCAATGCTTGGAAATAGTTCCCTCGCAGGCGGTCCGCTTTCGGGTCGTACACCAGGGTGTACGTCGAACCGGGGTAGTTCACGTCGCGCAGTTCCACGAAGACCGAGATCGCGCCTCCTTCCTCCCGGAGCTCCGCCCGGCCGACATGGATCGGTCTCGGATTGAAGTACAGGGCCTCCACCCCCTGGCCGGAAGGGGGTTTCCCGCAGTTCGAGGACGTAGCCCCCGTCGGGCCGGAGCCAGCGCCCCAGCAGGCGGCGCTTCGCGGCGGCCGCGTCTCCCCCGGAATCGGCCGCATGGAGAGGGCCGGCGACTGCCGCCAGGCCGAGGAGAAGCACGGCCAGCAGAGGCCCCGGCCGGATCGCCTTCGTCCGCGCGGTCCTGTCCTTGCTCCAGTCGCAGCTCCTCAAGGCGATCTCCCTTCCACGGCTGTCGGCGGGCCGACGGTTCCTCCCCGCGTCTCGATGGCCAAGGGCCCCTTGAGGGCCTCCATCACGTAGGATGGGGAAAGCCCGTTTTCGAGCAGGGTGGTCATGACCCGCAGGTATCTTCGAATGTGCAGGAAGAACTTCTTGTACCCCGGGCACAGGTATTGGAGGCCTGGTTCCCCGAAGGGCGACTTCGCGAAGCGGTGCTTCGGACACCCACCCTGACACGCTCCCAGGACCTCGCACTCGCGGCACCAGCGGGGCAGTGTGGTCTCCTTGGCCACCCCGAAGCTCGTCCCCACCGATGCTGCCACCATGTCCGGGAGATCGTCCACGCGGATGTCGCCGAGGCGGTACTCCGGGTAGACGCAGTGGTCGCAGGCAAAAACGCTTCCGTCGTGCTCGATCACCACGGATCGGCCGCAACGCTTTGCGTGGACGCAGACCGGGGATCCGTTGCCGATCCACGCGTTCAGGGCCCACTCGAAGTTCATCACGAAGACTTTGCCCACATCCTTGCGCACCCACTCTTCGTAGATCGCGATCAGGAAGTCGCCGTACTCCTCGGGGACCACGCTCCAGGGGGAGACCGCTGTGTTCCGCTCTTCGCAGTCGAGGGACGCCGGCGCAGCGAGGCGCAGGCCAAGCTCCCGGGTTCCCGCACCGGCCACCCGCTCCACCACCGGCGCAAACTGGATGAACTCGACACCCTCCTCCTTGAAGAACCGGTACACGTCGAGGGGCTCGCGGGCGGTCTCCCGCGCCACGGTCGCGAGCACGTTCGTCTCCACCCCGTGCTTCTGCAGGAGCTTCAGCCCTCGGTGCGCGCCCTCGAACGACCCCCTCCCGGCGCGGTCCTTTCGGTAGCGGTCATGGATCTCGCGGGGGCCGTCGAGGCTCAATCCCACCCCGAAGTGGTGCCGCTTGAGGAAGCGGCACCACTCGTCGTCGAGCAGGGTCCCGTTGGTCTGCAGGAAGTTGGCGATGGTCTTCCCCCGGCCCACGAACGGCCGCTGTAGCGCGAGCACGCGGCGGAAGAAGTCGATCCCCAGCAGGGTCGGTTCCCCGCCCTGCCACACGAACTCGACCGCCGGCGTGGGCTGGGCCTCGATGTACTTGCGGACGAACGCGGCGAGGACCTCGTCCGACATCCGGAAGTCCTCGCCGGCGCCGTAGAGCGCGTGCTTCTCCAGGTAGAAACAGTACGCACAGTCGAGGTTGCACGCCGGCCCGATCGGCTTGGCGACGACGTGGAGGCCCGGGGCGACGGCCGCCCCGGAGGTTGCGGACGAATCGGCTGCCACGGGTCAGGGATCTCCCGCCTCGGAGAGCGTGGGGCCCCCCAGGCGGTGCGTCAGATCCACCCTTCCTCCGCGAACTTCTTCTTGAGTTGCTCGCCGATCTCCTTGGCGGTCTGGTCGGCGCGCCCTCCGATCTTGTCCTTGCCGGTCTTGTCGTCGTAGACCTTCATCCCCGTGCTCACGATGAGCCCGAGGGGGTTGTGGGTCGCAACCAGGGTAGCGAGTCCCACGGCCATCCCCGGGGTCTTGTTCCCGCTCGCATCCACGTCGCCGGACCCGACCTTCCTCAACCCCTGGGGCGTCATCTGGAACCCCTCCACCGCCGTCTTGAGCTCCGACGCCCCGGCGCCGAGACCGATGCCGATGCGCTTGGCTTCGCTACCCTCGTGCACGGAGAGGAGGTAGCCGCGGATCACGATGTCGTTGACGGCCGGCTTCGTGTCGGCCGAACCCCGCTCCGCCGGCATCCCCATGGCGCGGATCTCGGCGACCAGGTGGGCCGCGATCTCGGCGCCGAGCTTCCGGCCGGTGTCGACCTGCTCTGGGGTCTGCGGCGTGGGGTGGTCGACGGGTTGCCCGGCGAGTGCCGACTCCTTCGGGAGCTCAGCCGGAGAAGCCGCGAAATCGTACACCCAGATCTGGTGGGGCCGTGGGAGATTCCCGGTCACCGTCTGGTCCCGGTCGGTGATCTGGGTCGAGGCGCACCCGAGGCCGGACACCAGAGCCAACAGGCTCACGACGAGGTAGTTGCGAGTCTTCATCGGACACCTCTCTCTCGATACGCGCCAGGCTGAACGTCCGGGCAACCCATGCCGGGGCTGCCCGGACGTCACTGCGCTGTCACTCGCTCACCCGGTTGTTCCGCTGGGCCGCCTGGAGCTTCTCGATGTCCTCCGGCGAGAGCTTCGGCCGGTCGATGGTGAGCATCACCTTGTCGATCTTGCCGGTGAAGGCGAACGGAGGCTCGTAGTCGTCGTCGTCCACCGGCGAACCGGTGTCGGAGCCGATGTCGAGGTTCTCGTCCCACTGCATGATGAACGGCAGGGTGTGTTTCATCTTTTCCGTCGCGACTTCCTTGCCGTCCACCTTGAGCACGCCCGTGCCGCCCTGCCCGATGCCTGCGTAGCTTCCGAAGGCCATGGTGCCGGGGCCCATGCCGTCGTATCGGAAGTCGAACTCCAGGGTGTGCTTGCCGGGTGCGAGCGCGGTGCCCTCCCACCGGATCCGCTTCAGGTCCACCAGGTTCCACAGGAAGACCGGCTTGCCCTTGAGCAGATAGAAGCCGTAGCCGCCGAAGCGCCCGCCCTGGGTGATGATCATGCCCTCGGCGCCGCCCTGCGGGACCTCGATGTCGGCCGTGAAGGTGTAGGACGCGTTGAGGACGCTCGGCGCGTCGCCGTTGGGGGTGCCGGTCAGGGGGCGGGTCCAGGTGAAGGCGTCGCGTCCGGCGGTGATGCTCGGCCGGGGCGTGATGAGCCGGTCCACCAAGGTGTTGTCCAGGGGCAGCACCTGGTACTTCTCGGCCTCCACCCAGAACCTGTCCTGCAGTTCCTTCAACTTCTCCGGGTACTTGGCGGCCACGTCCTCGGACTGGGTCCAGTCCTCGTTCAGGTTGTAGAGCTCCCACGGGTAGTCCAGCACGCTTTCCCTGGGCACGGCGTGGACCCACGGCGGGCGCATCACCCGGGTGCTGGCGAGCCACCCGTCGTGGTAGAGCGCCCGGTCTCCGAACATCTCGAAGTACTGCGTCTTGTGCGTCGAAGGCGCTTTCTCGTTCTTCTTGTCGAAGGTGTACACCATGCTGGTCCCCTCGATGGGGCTTTGCTGGATTCCGTCCACGAGTTCCGGCGCCTTGATCCCGGCCGCTTCGAGGATGGTGGGCACGATGTCGATGACGTGGTGGAACTGGTGGCGGAGGCCCCCCTTGTCGGTGATCACCTTGGGCCAGGATATGGCCATGCCCTGGCGCACGCCGCCCAGGTGCGAGACGATCTGCTTGGTCCAGGAGAAGGGGGTGTCGAAGGCCCAGGCCCAGCCTACGGCCATGTGGTTGTAGGTCCTGTCGGAGCCCCAGGCGTCGTAGAAGTACTTGAGCTGGAGTTCGACCGGCACGTCGACGCCGTTGAACATGGCCACCTCGTTGGGCGTGCCGTTCAGCGTCCCCTCGGCGCTCGTGCCGTTGTCGCCCTCGATGTAGATGATCAGCGTGTTGTCGAGCTTGCCCACGTCCTCGACGGCCTGGATCACCCGCCCGATCTCGTGGTCGGTGTAGGCCACGTAGGCTGCGAACACCTCGGCCTGCCGGATGAACATCTTCTTCTCGTCCGCGGAGAGCTGGTCCCACTCCTTCAACAGATCCTTCGGCCACGGGGTCAGCTTCGCGTCCTGGGGGATGACCCCGAGTCTCTTCTGGTTGGCGAAGATGGTCTCCCGCAATTGGTTCCACCCCTTGTCGAAGAGGCGCATGTCGCTGATTTTCCGGATCCACTCCGGGGTCGGGTGGTGCGGTGCGTGGGTGCCGCCCGGCGCGTACTTGATGAAGAAGGGCTTGTCGGGCGTCAGCGCGTTGATGCGGTCCACGTAGTCGATGGCCTCGTCGGCCATGGCGGTGGTCAGGTTGAAGCCGGGGGTTCCCTCGTACGGGTAGATCGGCGTGGTGTTCCGGACCAGATTGCCCGGCTGCCACTGGTTGGTGTCGCCCCCCATGAAGCCGTAGAAGTACTCGAAGCCCATGCCGGTGGGCCACTGGTCGAACGGCCCGGCCTGGCTCGCCTGGAAGGACGGGGTGTTGTGGTTCTTGCCGAACCACGCCGTGGCGTAGCCGTTGTCCCGCAGGATGCGGCCGACCGTGGCCTTGTCCTTGGTAATGAAGCTGTCGTACCCGGGGAAGCCGCTGGCCTGCTCGGCGATCACGCCGTAGCCGACCGAGTGGTGGTTGCGGCCGGTGATCAGCGCGGCCCGGGTGGGCGAGGAGAGCGCCGTGGAGTGGAAGTTGGTGTAGCGCAGGCCGTTCTGGGCGATGCGGTCCAGCGCCGGGGTCGGGATGACGCCGCCGAAGGTGCCGGGGACGCCGTAGCCGGCGTCGTCGGTGATGATCAGGAGCACGTTGGGCGCACCCTGCTTGGGCGTGATGGTCGCCGGCCAGTACGGTTTGGACTCCGGCGCCGTCTTGGCGATCTTGCCCTCGAACTTCTGCGGCGGAGCCGGGAGTTGTCTTCCGTCGATCGTGGTCTTGGCGCTGGGCGAGCCCGGCTCGCCCGTGACCCGGTGCCCGTCGGTCGGCACGGCCTGGTCAATGCGCTGCAGCTTCACGTGTTCGGGCATGTCCATCCGCTGGTGGAACACCCCGCCGCCGCCGCAGCCGACGGCCGTGGCGGCGAGGGCGACCGTCCCGTTGACCACCAGGAACCTGGGCTCGAGCCTCCTCTGTCTCTTCCTCACTTCCCTCCTCCTTTCGCTTCGTACCGTCCCGAAGCCGGGATACCCGACCTCGCTC
>CAZGRT010000103.1:0-11001 GCA_964528225.1 uncultured Thermodesulfobacteriota bacterium
AATCCCTTATATCGTTTTTCGATTTCTGTTGCACCAGTATTAATGTCATATTTAATTTGATATGATCTTTTTGGATTCTCTACCTGTGTGTGGACCCTCCTGGCCACCCCCGCCGTGCTGGCAGCGGAGGGGGAACTGAACGCCGGCGACACCGCCTGGGTGCTGGTCTCCGCCGCGCTGGTGCTCCTCATGCTGCCCGGTCTCGCTCTCTTCTACGCCGGGATGGTGCGCGGCAAGAACGTGCTCTCCACGATCATGATGAGCTTCATCGCCATGGGGATCCTCGGCGTCCAGTGGGTCGTCTTCGGGTACTCCTTCGCCTTCGGGGGTGATGCCCACCCGCTCTTCGGCGGGTTCGACCGGTTGTTCCTGTCGGGGGTCGACGCCGACACGCTGACGGGCACCATTCCGACGTTCGCCTTCGTCATGTTCCAGGGGATGTTCGCCGTGATCACCCCGGCGTTGATCAGCGGCGCGCTGGTGGAGCGGGTGCGGTTCGGCGCGTACTGCCTGTTCGTCTTCCTGTGGGGCACGCTGGTGTACGACCCCCTCGCGCACTGGGTGTGGGGAAGCGGGGGATGGCTGCTCGAGTTGGGAGCCCTGGACTTCGCCGGGGGCACCGTGGTCCACATCTCCTCGGGCGTGTCGGCCCTGGCCGCCATCTTGGTTCTGGGGAAGCGCCGCGGATACCCTGCCGAGAAGTTCGTGCCCCACAACCTGACGCTCACCCTGCTCGGCGCGGGCCTCCTGTGGTTCGGCTGGTTCGGGTTCAACGCCGGCAGCGCCCTGGGCGCGAACGGGACCGCGGCCCTGGCGTTCGCCTCCACCAACACCGCCTCGGCCGCCGGCCTTCTCGGATGGTTGCTCGCCGAGAAGATGCGGTTCGGCAAGCCGAGCGCGCTGGGCGCCGCCTCGGGCTGCGTGGCGGGGCTGGTCGCGATCACCCCCGGCGCGGGCTTCATCACCCCGGCCTGGGCCCTGCTGGTCGGCTTCGCCGCCGGCTTGATCTGCTTCTACGCGGTCTGCCTCAAGGCGAAGCTCGGCTACGACGACTCCCTCGACGTCCTCGGAGTTCACGGAGTCGGCGGAACCTGGGGGGCGCTGGCGACCGGCATCTTCGCGACCGTGGGGGCGGGAAGCCTGATCACCGGGGACGTGCGGCAGTTCGGCGTCCAGGCGGTGGGCGTCCTCGCCGCCGCGGCCTATGCCTTCGTCGTCACCTGGGTTCTGTGCAAACTCCTCCAGGCCACGGTCGGTCTGCGGGTGGAACCGGCCGACGAACTGACCGGCCTCGACCAGACCGCCCACGGGGAGGTCGGTTACTCCCTGTGACCGGACAGACGGGACCCGCTCGCGAGGCGGACTGGAAGGCCCGCCTCGACGGGTCGCGACGCCGCCTGGCAGCCGGGGGCGACCCGGGGGAGTACGTCGGCGTCGTGGACGACCTCGTCCGGGGCCTCGCACGCTCGGCGGGGTGGGACGCCGGCGGGCGGGCCCTGGTCGCGCTCGGGGGATACGGGAGAAGGGAACTGGCTCCCCGGAGCGACGTGGATCTCCTGTTCCTGACGGAACGCAGCGGGACCGGGGTCGACGTCGAGCGCGTGCTCTACCCCTTGTGGGATCTCGGCTTCGACGTCGGCCACGCCGTGCGCACCCCCAGGGACTGCGGCACCCTCGCCGACGACCTGACCGTTGCGACGGCGCTCCTGGATGCCCGGACGCTGATCGGGGACGAGGTCGTGCTGCAAGAGGCGAAGAGGAAGGCGGGCATCGTACCCGGAGGTTCGCGCCGCATGCGGCGATGGGCCGCCGAGGTGATCCAGGACGTGGAGACCCGGCGCGCCCGGTTCGGGGAGTTGTCTCACCTCCTCGAGCCCCATCTGAAGGAGGGGCGCGGGGGGCTTCGGGACTTCCACGCGTGCCGCTGGGTCCTCGCGTGTCTGGGGGAGGAGCCGGCGGAGTGGCTCGGGAGGCACGCCGACCGAGAATCGGTCGACCGGGGGGTGGCGTTCGTGTCCCGCGCCAGGAACGCCCTCCACGGGGCTGCCGGCCGGAAGACGGACCACCTCACCTTCGAGTATCACAAGGAGGTCTCCGGGTGCATGGCGCCGGGGAAGCCGACGGACTTCTTCTTCCAGGAACTGCACAGGGCGGGGCATGCGATCTCGTCGCTGTGGGACGACTGCGAGAGGCACGCGACGCTCCGGCCGGCGAAGGGGCGTGGTTTCCCCTGGCGAAAGAGACCGCGCGGCGGCGACCTGGGCGAGCAGGTTCTGGAGTGGGCGCGGACGGGGGGCCGCATCCCGGGCGACCTGGAAAGAGCCCTGCGAGCCACGCCGAGCGCGGCCCTCGCGGCCGATCTCGTCGGCGCGTCGAAGGAAATCCTCCGCTCCCGCCTACCCTGGGCGCCGCTGCTGCGGGAACTCCACCGTCTCGGCCGGCTGGGAGCCGTAGCCCCGGAAGTGGAGTCGTTGACCCATCACGTCGAGTACGACGCCCGTCACGCGTTCACCACCGGCGTCCACTGCATCGAGGCGCTGGCAACCCTCGAGGATCTCTGGCTCGGAGTTCTGGAGCGGGACGAGCCCCACCTGACGCGGATCGCCGCCGCCATGTTGCGGCCCGCGGCAGCGAGGGTGGCCGCGCTCTGCCACGATCTCGGCAAGGCGGCTCCGGGGCGGGAGCATGCGGACGCCGGGGCGGACGCGGTCCGGTGCCTCGCTTCCCGGATGGACCTTTCGGCGGAGGAGACGGAGGAGGCGGTCCGTCTGGTTGGGGGACACGGGAAGTTCCCGGCGCTGGTGTTCTCACGGGACCTCGAGGATCCGTCCTCGTGGGCGGACCTGCGGGCTCTGGCGCCGGACCCGAGCACGCTCGACACGCTGGTCTCGCTGGTCTACGCCGACCTCCGGGCGACCAACCCCGGCACCTGGTCCGGGGTGTGGAGCGAGTGGAAGCGGGACCTGCTCCTCACGGCCCATTCCCGGGCGTCCGAGGGCGCGCCGGCTCGCGCCGACCGGGACGCGCGGACCCGGGACGCCTTCCGGGCGGAAGCCGCGAGGCTCGGCCTCGACGACGTGGACGCCGTTTGGCCTCGCATCCCGCTGCGGGAAGCGGCGCAGGTGCCTGCCGACCACCTCGCGCGCCTGATCTCGCTGTCCGGGCAACTGGGCGACGCGAGCGAGCGCTGGCACATCGCGACGTTGGGACCCGCCGTGGAGGTGCTGGGCGCGGTGCGGGCCGCCCCGGGGCTCTATTCCCGACTCTTCGGGGCTCTGGCCTCGGCGGGCCTCGATGTCCTATCGTTCCAGGCCCACACGTGGTCCGACGGCGTGGTCCACCTGTGGGCACGGACCCGGGGAGAGGACCCGCTGCCGAGCGTGCCGGACCTGCTCGGCAGGCTCGAGAGTTGGGGGAGGCGCGGGCATCGGACCGGCGCGTCCCGGCCGGTACTGGCGAATCCGAGGCGTGAGGCCACTCCCGTGGCCGTCCGGGTGAGCCTCTCCGAAGAGGCGAACCCGTTCCACAGCGTCCTCGAGTTCCGGTGCCGGGACCGGCCGGGGCTTCTCGCGGAAGTCGTGCGCGCCCTCGAGGAACTCGGCATCACCCTCGAATACGCGCTGGTCACGACGGATGGCCCGGCCGCGCGGGACGTCTTCCACGTCAAGGACATCTTCGGGGGACGCATCGACCGGGAACAGAAGCGCCGGGCACTGCTCGGACGGATCACAGAGATCGCCGGAGGCCCCGCCGCCGGGGCCGGGCGGTCGTAACCACCGGAGGCGGCCCACACGGCCGCAAGGGACAGGAGCGACCATGAAGAAGATCGAAGCCATCATCAAACCCTTCCGCCTCGACGACGTGAAGGACGCCCTGAAGGAAGTAGGCGTGCAGGGGATGACCGCCCTGGAGGTCAAGGGGTTCGGTAGGCAGAAGGGGCATACGGAGCACTACCGGGGCGCGGAGTACACCGTGGATTTCGTGCCCAAGGTCAAGGTCGAGGTCGTCGTCTCCGACGAGATGGCGGCCCGCACCGTGGAGGCGATCGAGCGGGCCGCGAAGACGGGCAAGATCGGGGACGGGAAGATCTTCGTGCTCCCCGTGGAGGAGACCGTGCGCATCCGCACCGGCGAGCGAGGGGAGGGCGCGCTCTAGCCCGTCGGGAACCTCGCAGCCCCGGCCCGCCCCGTACCCCCTGACACCCGGCCCCGGGTGGGGAGGCGAACCGCCCTCCGCCCGGGGCTCTGCGTCAGTCCACCCCGACGCCGCGCCGCTGCCATAGACCATCGCGATGCCCCTCGGTCCCCGGATCGGAAAAGCGGATTTGACCGGTCATAGTTCCCTTGCGTAAACGGTTGGGAAAAGAGCCCCTTCCCAAGGAGGAGTCCCTACCCATGCGCACCCGTCTTCTCGCAGGCGCGGCCATCCTCGCCGTGGCGGCCGCCGCGCAGCCCGCCTGGGCGTCGAGCACCCGATCCGGCTCCATCACCTTCGAGGTCGACCTCTCGGAGAAGGCTCCCGGGCAGCCGGCCCGCCTGTGGCTTCCGTACCCCGTCTCGGACGAGTACCAGACGATCTCGGACGTCCGCGTCCGGGGGGACTTCGACGAGGCTGCCGTGTACACGGACAAGGCCCACGGGACCCCGATGCTGCACGCCCGGTGGGATTCCGCCCGGACGAGCCGCAAGTTGACCTTCTCCTTCGCGGTCACCCGGAGCGAGGTGCTCCGGCGGGACCTCCCGAGGGAGGAAGCCGCCTGGGACCCGAGGGACTACGCCCCGTTCCTGGCCGCCACGAGCCTCGGCCCCACCGACGGCCCGGTCAAGGCGCTCGCCGACAAGATCGTGGCGGGCAAGAGCGGGGTGCTGGAGAAAGCCCGTGCGGTGTACGACTGGACCTGCGAGAACACCTACCGCAACCCCGACACGCAGGGTTGCGGCGACGGGGACGTCTGTCGCCTCCTCGAGAACCCGGGCGGCAAGTGCGCGGACATCCACTCGGTGTTCGTGGCCCTGGCGCGGGCCGCGGGCGTCCCCTCCCGGGAGGTCTTCGGCATCCGCCAGGGAAAGAAGGCCGACGAGGACGTCACCACCTGGCAGCACTGCTGGGCGGAATTCTACCTCCCCGGCTACGGCTGGGTGCCGGTGGACCCGGGCGACGTGCGGAAGGGGATGCTGACGGAGAAGCTGGAACTCTCCGACGGGCGCACGGCCGAACTCCGACAGTACTTCTGGGGCGGCATCGACGCCTACCGGGTCAAGCTGGGCCAGGGACGCGACCTGACCCTCGGCCCTCCCCAGGAAGGCAAACCGGTCAACTACCTCATGTACCCCTTCGCCCAGGTGGGCGGGGAGACGTTGGACTGGCTGGACCCCAAGACGTTCCGGTACACCATACGGTACCGGGAGATCTGAGGCTCCCGTGGGAGGAGCCGGAGCGGGCCGCCCGTCTCGGGGGGCCCGTTCCCTTTTTGCGCCTCAGCCGTCCCGGCTACCGGAGCCGTGCGGGAGAAGACCAAGCAACTCCAAGCCGACCCGGGCGATCTCCTCGGGCGGAATCGTCCCCAGACACCGCGGCGACGGGCACTCGACGGGCCCTCCGGCCGAACACGGCGCGCAGGGCTCCCGACAGGACACGGCCCGGACCTTGCCTCCCAGGGGTCTCCACACCCGGGGGTCGGAGGGCCCGAACACGCTGACCGTGGGCAACCCCAGGGCCCCGGCGAGTTGGGCGGGCCCGGAGTCGTTGCCCAGGAACAGTGCGGTGCGGGCCAGGACACGGAGCAGGTCGCCGAGGGTTTCCGAGCGCACCCCCTCCGCCGCGGGGCCGCTGCCCCGCTCGACCTCGGCCGGCCCAAGAAGCATCTCGACGGGCAGGCCCGTTTCCGCCCGCAAGATCTCGCCGACCCGATGCCAGGTCCCCTCGGGAAGGTTCTTCCGGACACTCCCGCTCCCCGGGTGGATGACGACCTGGGACGGGATGCGATCCGGGAGCACCTCCCCCCGCCAGCGCTCGAGCCAGGAGTCGCGCGGGCGGGGGAACCCTCGGCGGGCCAACTGGCGGGCCTGGTGCAGCGGGACCCAGGCGTCGCCGGTCGCGGGGAAGGCCGACAGCCCGACGACCCCTCCCCCCACGCGCCCCGCCCAGGCCGGCGGGGCCGCCCCTCCGAAGGCCAGCACGGGGAAGGCCGCGCGCAGCCATTCCGCCACCGCCGGCGGCGGTTCGGCGCCCCAGAGACCGTGCCCCCCCTCGAGGATCACGGCCGGGGGCCCGCGAAAGCCGGGCAGCAGGGAAAGCCGTTCCGAAGGGCCCCAGTACCGCCACTCCGAGGCGGGAGAAGCCTGCCTGGCGCGCTCGATGGCTGGCAGGGACAGCACGAAGTCCCCCAGCCCTCCCGCGTGGTAGACGAGGCCCTCGCCCGGCGGACCGCGTCGCTCCATCGTGACCCTCCGCTGGCCCCCGGCCTTCCCCCCGACTGCCTGTCTCCCCGACTGCCTTGACACGACTCGCACCGAGATAGTAGAGCCCTGCACGGGAGGGAAACCATGAAGAACCGTCGATCGCCTGCCCGCAAGGAGGACCAGGAGGTTTCTCCGGGGCCCCCGTCCGCCGTCCGTCCGGCGCCCTGGGCGGACGTGCCCGATGCGAAGTGGAACGACTGGCGCTGGCAGATGAGCCAGCGCCTGCGCACCGCCGGGGACCTGCGCAGAGTCCTCCGGCTCACGGCGGACGAGGAACAGGGCCTGGCCGCGGAACAGCACCTGCGCTGCGACCTGACCCCGTACTTCGCGTCCCTGCTCGACCCGGAGGACGCGAACTGCCCGCTGCGCCGCCAGGTCGTCCCGATCGCTCGCGAGGCCGAGCACTTCGACGACACGACGGCCGACTCCCTGGCCGAGGAGGAGCAGTCGCCGGTCCCGGGCCTGGTGCACCGCTACCCGGACCGCGTGCTGATGCTGGTTACCACCCAGTGCGCGAGCTACTGCCGGTACTGCACGCGGAGCCGGATCGTGGGCGACGGCGCGGCGCAGTTCGGCCCGCGCCACTACGAGGCGCAGATCGAGTACGTGGCACGCACCCCGGCCGTGCGCGACGTCCTCGTCTCGGGGGGCGATCCGCTCGTGCTGGCCCAGGGCGCCCTGGAGGGAATCCTCCGCAGGCTGAGAGAGATCCCCCACGTTGAGGTGATCCGGATCGGGACCCGGGTGCCGGTCTTCCTCCCCCAGCGGATCGACGACAACCTCGTCGAGATGTTGTCCCGACACCATCCCCTGTGGATGAACGTGCACTTTAACCACCCGCGGGAAATCACGCCCGAGGCCCGGCGTGCGTGCGCGCTGCTGGCCGGAGCCGGCATCCCCCTGGGCTCCCAGACCGTGCTGCTCGCCGGGATCAACGACTGCCCGAACGTGATGCGCGAGCTCGTGCACGAGCTCGTCAAGCTCCGGGTGCGGCCGTACTACCTGTACCAGTGCGACGAGGTGGAGGGAGCCGCCCACTTCCGCACGCCGATCGGGAAGGGCGTCGAGATCATCGAGTCCCTGCGCGGGCACACCTCCGGATTCGCCGTTCCGACCTTCGTCGTCGACGGGCCGGGCGGAGGCGGCAAGATCCCGGTCCAACCCCACTACGACATCAGCCACTCGGACCGGAGGGTCGTGCTCCGCAACTACGAAGGGTTCGTGACCACCTACGCGGAGCCGGCCGACTACGTTCCCCACGACCCGGTCTCCTGTCCCGCCTGCCGCAGCCATCGTCCCAGCCGGGAGGACGGGGTGGCCGGGCTCCTCGCCGGCGAGGGGACGACGCTCGCCCCGGAGGGATACCGGAGGACCCACCAGCGCCTGACGAACGCTCGGCTCGGCTCCCTGCGGCTCGTCCAGCCCGGCCCGGAACCGGAGGACGGCGGCTAGCACGCGTCGGCCTGGCGAGCGATGCGGTCGGGAGGCTTCGCTCCTGGAATTGCCCTTGACTCCCTTTTTCGGGTCTGGCATTTTACTTACCGGTAAGTAAGGAGGCGCCTTGTCGCAGCCACAGGACCGACGAGACCAGATCTTCGAGGCGGGGGCGAGGCTCTTCGCGGAGAAGGGCTACGGGCGGACGAGCCTCCAGGAGGTCGCGGACGCGCTGGGGGTCACCAAGCCGGCCCTCTACTACTACTACCGCTCCAAGGAGGAGCTCCTCTTCGAGATCACCTCTTTCGTGATGGACCGCGTGACGGCGGACCTCCGGGAGGTGTCGGCCAGAGAGGTCTCCCCCCTGGAGAAGCTGCGGGACCTCGTGCGGCGCTACGTCCTCTTCTTCGCCGCCCACCCCCACGAGCTCACGATCATGTCCACAGAGGTGGACTCCCTGGGGCCGGAGCGTCGAGGGATCATCCTGGGGCGCCAGCGGGAGTACCTGCGGCTCGTCCGGGCCATCGTGCGGGATCTGCTCGTCGGGCACCCCGGAGCGGACCTCGACGAGACCTCGGTGGCCTTCGCCCTCCTGGGCGGGATGAACTGGATCTTCAAGTGGTACGACCCCGCGGGGCGGGTCACGCCGGAGAAGCTCGCCGGCGACTTCGCCCGGCTCTTTTCCTTCGGCCTCCAGGGCCCTCCCAAGGAGTGAGCAGACCATGCCCCAGTTCGAGCTGACGTCCGAACAGAAGGACATCCAGAAGGCCGCCCGGGAGTTCGCGCAGGGCGAGTTCCCCCAGCGGGCCCGGGAGGCGGACCAGAAGGAGGAGTGCCCCCGCGAGCTCTACCGGATGGCCGCGGACCTCGGGTTCCAGGGGCTCTTCTTCCCGGAGGCGTACGGCGGGGCGGGCCTGGGGTACCTGGACTTCTGCCTGGTCGTCGAGGAGTTCTGGCGGGCCGACCCGGGCCTCGGCCAGGCCCTGGGCTCGGTCACGTTCGGTGCCGACCTCCTGCTCCTGTACGGCAGCGAGGCGCAGAAGAAGAGGTACCTCCCCCCCCTGGCCGCGGGGGAGGCGATCATGGGCGCCGCCATCACGGAGCCGGACGCGGGGAGCGACATCTCGGCCGTCGCCACCACGGCGGTCCGCGACGGGGACGAGTGGGTGGTGAACGGCACGAAGATGTTCATCACGAACGGCACCGTCGCGGACTACCTGGTCGTCTTCTGCCTCACGGACCCGGACGCCCCCTCGCGTCACGGCCGCCACTCCTGCCTCCTCGTGGAGACCGACCGGCCCGGCTACACGGCCACGAAACTCAACGGGAAGATGGGGATCCGCGCCTCGGACACCGCCGAGGTCGTCTTCGCGGACGTCCGCGTCCCCGCGTCCCACCTCCTCGGCAGCCATGGCGACGGCTTCCGCCAGTTCATGGAGTTCTTCAACCGCACGCGGCTCCACGTCGCCGCCCAGGGAATCGGCGTCGCCCAGGGTGCCCTGGACAGGGCGGTCCGCCACGTGAAGAACCGGGAGCAGTTCAGTCAGCCCCTGGCCTCCTTCCAGGGAGTCCAGTTCAAGATCGCCGAGATGGCCACCCGGGTGGAGGCGGCCCGCTCCCTGCTCTACCGGGCGGCGGCCCTCGTGGACGGCGGCACCGTGGACCACCGGCTCATCGCCATGGCCAAGTGGCTCGCCGGGGAGACGGGCGTGCGGGTGACGGACGAGGCCCTCCAGCTCCACGGCGGCTACGGGTACCTGGCGGAGAACGACGTGGAGCGCTTCTACCGCGACGCCAAGATCGTGGAGATCTACGAGGGCACCAAGGAAGTGGAGAAGCAGATCGTGGCGCGGACGATCCTGGGGAAGGTGTGACTTGAGCGGTCAGCTGCCGGCGATCAGCGGTCAGCTGGTACTTGAACCCCGTGGTTCCCAGCTGAACGCCGACGGCTGAGAGCCGATCGCTTCTTCCGAACGGGTGACCATTGACCAGACTTCGCGACATCGACGGCGTGACCCTGGCGGAGCGCTTCGAACTCGCCGCGTGCCTCCAGTGCGGCCGTTGCACGGGCGGCTGCCCCGTGGGCCTGCGCTCGCCGCTGAACTCCCGACGGCTTCTCTACGAGAGCCTGATCCGGGAGGACGGCCAGGCGCTGCTCGAACGGGACGAGGTGTGGGACTGCACCGCGTGCCGGACGTGCGCGGACCGCTGCCCGCGGGGCCTGGAGCCGGTGGAGGTGGTCCGCGCCATCCGCACCGCGAAGATCGAGGGCGGACGCATCCCCGAGACCGCCATGGCCGCCCTGGAATCGAGTCTCAAGCACGGCAACCCCTGGGGCCGTTCCCGCCAGAAGCGCACCGCCTGGATCGAAGACCTTCCGGTTCGCAACATCGAGGAGGACCACGAGTCGGAGCGCCTCTGGTTCGTGGGGTGCACCCCGGCCTACGACCCCCGCTGTCAGGGCATGGCCCGGGCGCTGGCGCGGATCCTGGAGGCCAGCGGCACGGACTATACGACCCTGGGCACCGAGGAGGTGTGCTGCGGCAGCGAGGTTCTGCGGCTGGGGGAACTGGGCCTGTTCGAAGAGCTTGCCGAGACCAACCGGGAGAACTTCCGGGAGCTGGGGTTCCGGGAGGTGGTCACCACGTCGCCCCACTGCATGAACGCCTTCCGGCAGGACTACGAGCTCGAGATTCCCGCCCTCCATTACAGCGAACTGCTGGCCGGCCTGGCGGCTTCGGGGAAGGTCCCCCTCGCCCGGGAGGTCCCCCTGAAGGTCGCGTTCCACGACCCGTGCTACCTGGGCAAGCAGAACCGGATCTACGACGCGCCCCGCGAGGCGATCCGGGCGGTGCCCGGCGTAGAGTTGGTGGAGTTCGACCGCTCCCGGGAGCGGAGCCTGTGCTGCGAGGGGGGCGGCGGCCGGATGTGGATCGAGGGCATGGGCGAGGGGGAGCGCAACGCCCAGATCCGCGTGCGGGACGCGGCAGCCATGGGCGTCGACGCGGTGGTCACCGCCTGCCCCTTCTGCCTCCTCACCCTGGAGGACGCCCGGAAGACCGCGGGGCTGGAAGACCGCCTGCAGGTCGTGGACCTCGCCGAGCTG
>CAZGRT010000104.1:0-1914 GCA_964528225.1 uncultured Thermodesulfobacteriota bacterium
GTCGGCTTCCTGTCCCTGCTCGCGCTCCTCTTCGCCGCGGCCCCCGCCCGCGCGCAGGAGGAGAAGGTCCTCAACGTCTACAACTGGTCGGACTACATCGCGGAAGACACCGTCGCGAACTTCGAGAAGGAGACCGGCATCAAGGTCCGCTACGACGTGCTCGACTCGAACGAGGTCCTCCACGCGAAGATGGTGGCGGGCCGTACCGGCTACGACATCGTCGTCCCGTCCTCGTACTTCGGGCGGATGCAGATGAACGGCGGCCTGCTCCGGCCGCTCGACAAGTCCAAGATCCCGAACTGGAAGAACCTCGACCCGACGATGCTCGAGCTCGTCGGGCAGCTCGACCCCGGGAACAACTTCCTCGTGGTCTGGCTCTGGGGCTACACCACCGTCGGCATCAACGTGGACAAGGTGAAGGCGGCCCTCGGCGACATGCCCATGCCGGACAACGCCTGGGACCTCGTCTTCAAGCCGGAGTACATGTCGAAGCTGAAGTCCTGCGGCGTGAGCTTCCTCGACTCGCCGACGGAGATCGTCCCCGCGGCCGCGCACTACCTCGGCCGGAAGGCCTACAGCAAGGACCCCGCGAACTACGCCGGGACCGCCGAGCTGCTCGCCAAGATCCGCCCGTACGTGACCCTCTTCAGCTCCTCCGGCTACATCAACGACCTCGCGAACGGCTCCCTCTGCGTGGCCCTCGGCTGGTCGGGCGACATCAACATCGCCAAGCGCCGCGCCATCGACGGCAAGACGGGCCAGAAGGTCGAGTGCCTGCTCCCGAAGACCGGGGGCGTCGTCTTCATGGACACGATGGCGATCCCGGTGGACGCGCCGCACCCCGAGAACGCGCTGAAGTGGATCAACTACATCCTGCGCCCCGAGGTGCACGCCTCGCTCACGAACAAGGTCTTCTACGCGAACCCGAACAAGGAGGCCCGGAAGTTCGTGAAGCCCGAGGTCGCGAGCGACAAGACCGTCTTCCCGCCCGACGAGGACCTGAAGAAGATGTCGCTCCCCGGCGAGCTCTCCAGCGACTCGCGCCGGGCGATGACCCGCATCTACACCCAGTTCAAGACCGGCATCTAGCCCGGACCCGCACCGACCTCGACCCCTCGGACCCCTGCCCCCAAGGAGCCCGATGAGCCCGGCCATGGACGCTCCGGCCTTCCTCCAGATCCGCGACGTGGTGAAGGACTTCGGCGGCGGGGTCGTCGCCGTGAACCGCGTGAGCCTCGACATCGCCAAGGGCGAGATCTTCGCCCTCCTCGGCTCGTCGGGGTGCGGCAAGACCACGCTGCTGCGGATGCTCGCCGGCTTCGAGACGCCCACCTCCGGGCGAATCGTGCTCGACGGGCAGGACCTGGACGGGCTCCCTCCCTACCTCCGCCCGATCAACATGATGTTCCAGTCGTACGCGCTGTTCCCGCACCTCTCGGTCTGGGACAACATCGCGTTCGGGCTGCGGCGGGACGGGATGCCCCGGGGCCAGATCGCCGAGCGGGTCGAGGCGATGCTGAAGCTCGTGCAGCTCGGCAAGTACGGGAAGCGCAAGCCGCACCAGCTCTCGGGCGGCCAGCAGCAGCGGGTCGCGCTCGCCCGCAGCCTCGCGAAGCGGCCGTCCCTGATGCTCCTCGACGAGCCGCTCGGCGCCCTCGACAAGAAGCTCCGGGAGGAGACCCAGATCGAGCTCGTGAACATCATCCACGAGGTGGGGGTGACGTGCGTGATGGTCACGCACGACCAGGAGGAGGCCATGACCATGGCCACCCGCATCGCGGTGATGAGCGAGGGGAAGATCCTCCAGGTCGGCAAGCCGGACGAGATCTACGAGACGCCCGCGACCCGCTTCGTCGCCGACTTCATCGGCAACGTGAACCTGATGGACGGCACGGTCGCGGTGGACGAGCCCGA
>CAZGRT010000105.1:0-1541 GCA_964528225.1 uncultured Thermodesulfobacteriota bacterium
CTCCCCCTCCACGGTCACGTCCCGGGCGTGGGCGTACTCCACCACCTTGCGGGTCAGCGCCACGTTGTCCTCGTAGGGGTGGTGCGAGCCGTCGATCATGACCGAGGAGAACCCGCTCTCGATGCAGGAGACGCACAGCTCGTAGGTGTCGCCGTGGTCCAGGTGGAGCGCGATGGGCAGGGCGCTGCCCATCTCCGCCGCCATGGCCGCGGCGCCCTGGGCCATGTAGCGCAGCAGCGTGGCGTTCGCGTACTTGCGGGCCCCGCTCGACACCTGCAGGATCACCGGGCTGCGCGTCTGGGCGCAGGCCGTGACGATGGCCTGCAGCTGCTCCATGTTGTTGAAGTTGTACGCGGGGACCGCGTACCGGCCCTCCATTGCCTTCCGGAACATCTCCCGGGTGTTGACGAGGCCGAGTTCCGAGTAGTGGACCGCCATGGTGCCCTCCTTCCGGGTGGATCGGGAGCCGTCGCGCACGGGTCGGGGCATCCTAACCGAAACCCCGCGGGGCGGCCAAGGAGACCCGGGCATCCGGCGTGAGGCGCAGGCGCCGCCGGAGAGGGGGCCCCTCAGTCGCGCCAGAGGGGAAGGCCGGTGGCCTCGTCCCGCGCCCGGTGGAACTCGGCCCCCTCGAGGACCTCGATGGTGAACTCGCAGGCGAACACCGTCGTGCCCGGGGCCAGGTGGCCCCCGAAGGCCCTCCCCCCTGCATCGCTCAAAGTGACGTGGGCGTGGACCATCGGCTCGCCGTCCCGCAGGGAGACGTTGCCGACGAGCGCCAGGATCTCCAGGGACTCCTCCAGGTCCAGGAACCGGTACTCGAAGGCCCCCTGGTCGTAGAACCCCACCCGCGCCTTTTCCACGGCGCCCAGCGCCTGGAGGCGCCCTGCCCGGATGCCGGCGGCCTTCGCCTTCTCCGTGAGCGCGCCGAGCAGGTCGTCGCCCCGCTGCAGCCGCCCCATCAGCACCTCGCCGACCCGCACCCGCTTCGTCATCGCGCTCCTCCCTCCGCGTCGCCCCCGCGGGCCGTGTATACCACCCGCCCCCCGGACGCAGGAAGGCCCGGCCGAGAGGCCGGGCCTTCCTCACACGTCTTGCACGGCCCGAGGCCGGTTCGTTACTGCCGCCCGATGTCGCGCAGGTAGCGCTTGGCGGCCTCGTCCGTCACCGTCTGGAGCACCGAGTCGTCCATCAGGCCGTTGTCGAGCCAGTCGATGGAGTCGTAGATGAGCCGGCGGGTGTAGTACCGGTTGTGCGCGTAGGCTCCCGCCTCGTGGTGGAGCAGGACGAAGTTGAGCGCCGCCCCCATGTTGGGCTTGCCGGTGTCGGGCGTGCCGGCCGCTCCCACCGCGGAGTTGCAACGCTTCTTCACCGCGTCGTAGGTCCACGTGGTGGTGCCCCCGGTCTGCCAGTTCATGACCGCCAGGTTCTCCGAGCACGTCCCGGTCTCAGTGTAGTTCGGGTTGTAGGGCGCAGTCATGAAGTAGGGATAGTTCGGGGTGAAGTGGAACCCCGCCGCGGCGAGCTGCGCCTCCAGAGCG
>CAZGRT010000106.1:0-6320 GCA_964528225.1 uncultured Thermodesulfobacteriota bacterium
GGCGCCGATGAAGAAGCGGGGCTCGCCGCCCTTCACCGCGTCCCCGCACTGGAACTTCTTCTCGTCCCGCAGGTCCTTCATCATGCGGAGCTGCTGCATGGAGTCCATGTCGTGGACGTTCTTGGCCGTGGGGTGGTTGCCAAAGGACTGGTGGTCGCCGGTGAGCGCCAGCATGTTGCGGATGCCCAGGGCGTAGGCGCTGAGGTAGTCGGCCTGCATGGCGAGGCGGTTCCGGTCGCGGCAGGTCATCTGCATGACCGGCTCGAGGCCCTCCTGCACGGCGATGATCGAGGCCCCGAGGCTCGACATCCGGACCACGGCGGTCTGGTTGTCGGTGACGTTCACAGCGTCCACCACGCCCTTGAGGTAGCCGGCCTTCTTCCGGATGTGGTCCGCGTCCGCGCTCTGGGGAGGGCCGAGCTCGCCCGTGACGGCGAAGTGCCCCGCCCGGAGCACCTTCTCCAGGTTGCTGCCCGACTTGTACCCGTTGGTCGTCGTCATCTCAGCTCTCCGGGCTGGCCGGTCGTTGGTCTCTCGTTCTCCGCCGACGGCTGCCCGTCCGGGCGGCCGCCTGGCGGATCCTCACTCCCCGTCCAGCAGCAGCAGATCCTCCCGCACGATCCGCCGGGGGCCGCCGTCCCGGGAGGTGGACCAGTCCTTGGGCTCCTGGACTCCCATGATCAGCTCCAGGCGGCCGAGGCTCTTGAGGCGCTCGTGGATCAGGTGCCACGCGCACTCGACATCCTCCGTCACCGGGGCCTGCTTGCCCCGGGCGTCGACCTTCATCACGGGGATCCCGTTCTCACGCTTCACGCGCTTCACCTCGCACAGGCCGTTCTCCGAACCGCCGCACGGGCCGTTCTGCACCTGCTTGGAGCACCGCGCGATGGGACAGATGCCTCCGGTCTGGCCCAGCACGCAGTTGCCGCAGGCCTGGCACTGCTCGGTCCAGATCCCCTGCTCCTCGGGCAAACCCAGGAAGGTGGTGTTGAGCCCCGGCACCACCCATTTCTCGGGGAAGTACCGGGCCATGGCCTGGACCCCGATGCCGCACGCGAGCGAAACCACGAGGTCCGCCTCCTCCACCGGGCCCCGGCAGGACTCCAGGTACTCCCACTCGCACTGGCGCTGGACCGTGACGTCCGACACCTCCCGGGGCGACCCGTCGAGCCGGGTCGCCATGCGCAGCGCCGAGGCCAGGAGCTGCGCCTCCTTCTCGCCCCCCGCCAGGCACACGGTCACGCAGGTTCCGCAACCCGCCACGAGGACCCTCCGGGCCTCGCCCAGGAACCCCCGGATCTCGGGGAGCGGCTTCTGTTCGCCGACGATCATGTGGACTCCCTCCGGTTCTCAGCGATCGGCTGGGCCGCTGGGCAGCACGGCGGCGAATCCACCGCCCCCGTACCCCTGCTTCCGCCGTCTTCCCCGTTCCTCGCGTGGACGGTTTCGTGCGTTCCGATCAAGTCCTCACGGCCTGGCTACCGGCCGTCTAGCTGCCTAGCTTCTAGCCGCCCGGCGGCCCGGCGGTCTTCCCGTTTCGCAAAGGGCTCGGGCCCATCTTGCGGATCCGCTCGGTCATCTCCCGGGCCGCTACGGCGAAGCTCTCGCCCATGCCGCCGGACAGGAAGAAGATGTCGAGGCGCTCGGCGCCGAGGCCCACCTGATCGAGGAGCCGGCGCGTGCGCTCCACGCGGGCCCTGGCCCTCTCGTTGCCTCGCACGTGGTGGCAGTTCCCGATGGGGCACGCCATCACGTACACCCCGTCGGCCCCCTCCTCGAAGGCCTGCAGGATGTAGCGGGCGTCGGTCTTCCCGGTGCACGGCAGGCGCACCACCTTGACGTTGGCGGGGTACTGCACCCGGAGCGCGCCGGCGGTGTCCCCGGACATGTAGGCGCAGTAGCCGCAGGTGAAGGCCGTGAGCTCGGGCTCGAAGCCGACCGGCGACTTCATGGCGCGCCCCCCGCCCCGGCGGCCGGGGCCGGCGGCTTCCCGCCCTCGGCGCCCGCTTCCCAGCCCCCGAGCGCCCCGGCCATCACCTGGTCGTCGCGGTAGTGGGCGAGTTGGATCGCCACGGCCGGGCACTCCCCGGTGCAGGACCCGCAGCCCTGGCACAGGGCCGGGTCGATCCACGCGTGGCCGCCGATGCTTCCGACCCCGGACCGGTCGTACTCCATGCGGGGGATGTGGAACGGGCAGGTGCGCACGCAGGTCAGACACCCCACGCACCGCTCCGGGTCCACGTCGGCGACGACGCCGCCCACGTAGAAGGGGTCCATGCTCAGCACGGTCAGCGCCCGGCCCGCCGCGGCCTGGGCGCTCGCCACCGCCTCCTCCACGAAGCGCGGGTAGTGCGCCATGCCGCACAGGAACACGCCCTCGGCGATGAAGTCCATGGGCCGCATCTTGAGGTCTGCCTCCAGGAAGAAGCCCTCCCCGGAGACCGGGAGCTTGAGCTGTTCGGCCAGGGCTGCGGTCCCGTCGGCGGGGATGATGGACATGCTCAGGGCCACCAGGTCGGGCTCCAGCGTGTACCTGCGGTCCAGGGCGGGGTCGCGGACCCGCAGGCGCAGCTTGCCATCCAGGGGGCTGATCTCGGGAAGATCGTCGTCGGAGTAGCGAACGAAGACCACGCCCCGGCGGCGGGCCTCCGTGTAGAACTCCTCCCGGAAGCCGTAGGTGATGATGTCCTTGTACAGCACCGTCACCTGGCACTCGGGATTGAGCATCTTGATCCGGATCGCGTTCTTCATGGTGTTCGTGCAGCAGGTGCGCGAGCAGTAGAAGTGGTCGGCCTCCGCGGGCTGCACGCACTGGATCATCGCCACGCTCTTGAGCGCCGCGATCCGCTCGGGGCGGTGGGCGATCCAGTCCTCCAGCTCCAGCTGGGTCACGACCCGGTCGTCCTCACCGTGCAGGTAGGCCCGGGGCGTCCCCTCCCGGCCGCCGGTGGCGACGATGGTGACCCCGTGCTCCACCTCCTCGACACCCTCTTCGCCCCGGATCCGGCTCCGGAACCGGCCGATGGAGCCGCTCGACCCGTCCAGCTCGCTCCGGGTCAGCACGTCGATGCGGTGGTGGCCCCGCACGCGGTTGATGAGGTCGCGGAGCAGTCGCTGGGGATTGAGGCCCTCGGCGAGGTAGTAGATGTGGCGCAGGTTCCCCCCGAGCGAGTCGGAGCGCTCCACGAGCGTCACGTCGAACCCGGCGTCCGCCACCGTCAGGGCCGCCGTCATCCCCGCTACGCCGCCGCCCAGCACGAGGGCTCGCCGGTGGGGCTGGATGGGGGTGCGCCGCACCGGGAGGAGCCGCGCCGCGCGCAGCGTTCCCACACGCACGAGTTCCTTGGCCTTGCGGGTGGCTTCCGCGGGCTGGCGGTCGTGGACCCAGGCGCAGTACTCCCGCAGGTTCACCATCTCGAGCAGATAGGGATTGAGCCCCGCGCCCCTCACCGTGCGCTGGAACAGGGCCTCGTGGGTCCGCGGGCTGCACGCCCCCACCACCACCCGGTTCAGGCGGTGGTCGGCGATGGCCCCCTGCACCGCCTCGACGCCCTCGGGAAAGCAGGCGAGGGGGAGGGTCTGGGCGTGGACCACGCCCGGCAACGCCCGTGAGAAGTCCGCCACCGCCTGCAGATCCAGGGTCTCGGCCACCATCGGCCCGCAGCCGCACAGGAAGACCCCGGTGCGCGCCCCCTCTCCCGACACGTCCCGCTCCGCCGGGAAAGCCTCGCTGCGGCCCAGGAAGGGGTGCTCCCGAGGGGCGGGGAGGCCGCCCAAGGCATCGTGGAAGACCCGCATCACCTCCCCGGCGGCCCCGGCGGCGTCGAACACGGTCTCGGCGATCTCCTTGGGGGACTGGAACGCTCCGGCCACGTACACGCCGGGCTGGCTCGTCTGCAGCGGCTGGAACTTGTCGGTCTCGCAGAACCCGTGGGCGTTGAGCTCGATGCTCATCATCCGGGCCAGCTCCGCGGAGCGGGTCGGCGGCTGCATGCCCACGGCGAGCACCACCATGCCGTAGCGATCCTCCACCGTGCGGCCGTCCGCGTCGGGGTAGCGAAGGATCAGGTCGTGGGTCTTGGGGTCCTCGCGGATGGCGCTCACCCGGCACCGGGTGTACCGGACCCCGTGGGTGTTCATCGCCCGCTGGTAGTACTTCGTGTACTCCTTGTTGAAGGCCCGCTCGTCCATCACGAACACGCCGCAGTCCACTTCCGGCAGGCGCTGCTTGGCGAGCATGGCCTGCTTCGTGGCGATCATGCAGCAGATCGACGAGCAGTAGGGGTGCTCCTGGTCGCGGGAGCCGATGCACTGCAGCCACGCGACCTTGTTCGGCCTCTTCCCGTCGGAGAGCCGCGCCACCATGCCCTCGGTCGGCCCCGAGCGGCTGGCGAGGCGCTCGAACTGCATCGAAGTGACGACGTTCGCGTAGCGACCGTACCCGAACTCCTGCAACGGCGTCGGGTCGAAGAGCTGGTAGCCGAGGGCGAGGATCGCCGCCCCGACCCGCAGCGTCTCGGTGCGCGGCTCTTCGGAGAGATCGATGGCCCCCGTGGGGCAGATCTGCTCGCACTTGCCGCACCCCTCGCACCAGGGGCCCTTGTCCACGATGTACGCGTCCGGGATGGCCCGAGGGGCCAGCTTGTAGGCCGCCTTGCGGTAGCTCATCCGCATCTGGAACTCGCTCGGCACGGAAGCCGGGCAGACCACGGAGCACAGGCGGCAGTTGATGCACTTCTCGGCGGCGACGTGGCGGGGGTTGCACCGCACCGTGACGGTGAAGTCCCCGACCTGTCCCCGGAAGTCCACCACCTCGGTCAGCGTCATGACCTGGATGTTCGGGTGGAGGTTGTGGTCCTGGAAGGCCGGAGAGATGGAGGGACGCGTGCAGCCGTACCCGTGATCGGAGGACCCCCGGCAGAGCACGCAGTCGTGGGTGGGGAACATGAAGCCGAGCTGGGCCACCCGCCCGCCCAGGCCCGGCGCCGACTCCACCAGGTACACCTGCAGGCCGGTCTCCGCGAGGTCCGCGGCGGCCCGCATCCCGGCCACGCCCCCGCCCACGACGAGGACCGCGCCCGTCTTTCGGCCGTTGCCGTTCCGCTGGGGGCTCATGGCGACCCGCCGGCGCGCTGGGGCGCACCGCGTCGGACCAGGGGCTCCGGGTCGATGGCGGACTGATCGAGGGCCTGGGCCTCGGCGGGGAGGTCGAGAGCGGCGGCCAGCAGCTGGGTGACGTATACCACCGGTATGGTGAAGCCCAGGGCGCCCTCCATCTCCGGTTGGCGCTCGTCGAGGTTCACGTGGCAAAGGGGGCACGCCGCGGCGATGAGGTCCGCTCCACGCGCCCGGGCCTCCTTGAGGATCTCGGCGGTCATGCCCTTGGCGATCTCCGTGTGGGAGACCGCGAGGCTCCCGCCGCAGCAGTCGGTCTTGCGCGACCAGTCGAGGGGCTCGGCGCCCAGCGCCCGCACCAGGCGTTCCATGCCCTGGGGGTTCTCGGCCTCGGCCGCGCCGGTGTCCTCCGGGGGCCGGGTGAGGAGGCACCCGTAGTAGCAGGCGACCTTGAGTCCCTCGAGGGGCCGGGCCACCTTCTTCTCCAGGCTCTCCGCGTCCACGCCCCCGAGCAGGTCCACCGCGTTGAGCACCCGCACCCCGTCTCCGTACTCGCGCCCCAGTTCGCCGTCCACGCGCTCGGCGAGTTCACCGTCCTGGCGGTAGTGACGGAGCGCGGTCTGGAAGCGGCCGTAGCAGGCGGCGCAGGGAGCCACCACCCGGTCGAGCCCCATGCGCTCCACGATGCCCAAGTTGGCCAGGGGCATGGAGACCGCCCGCACCGGGTCGGCCCCGTGCACCGGGGTGGTTCCGCAGCAGGTCCACCCCGGCACCTCCACGAGGTCCCAGCCCAGGGCCGAGGCCGTGGCCCGGAAGGAGCGGTCGAAGGCGGCGCCCGTGGAATGGAGGGAGCAACCCGGGTAGTAGGCGACCCGCTCTGGCGCCGACTCCACCGCCGTCACCTTCCGGGGGTTGCGGGCAACGTCGGGCATCAGCCGGATCTTTCCCTTCCGGATCATCCGCAGCCCCATGGCGAGGTCCCGGAAGGGCTTCCCCTCGCGGACGTTCAGCTCACCCATGAGGCCCGCCTCGTACACGCGGCCGAAGACGCGGGCGTTTCGGAGGAAGGCCTTGAAGAAGCGGGCCGTCGCGGGCACCGACGCGTGGTCGAGGGTCTGCTGGCGGAAGTGGTCGATGATGCCCGGGATGTCGAGCCCCTGGGGGCAGCGGGTGTTGCAGGTCTGGCACGAGGCGCAGAGCCACAC
>CAZGRT010000107.1:0-12749 GCA_964528225.1 uncultured Thermodesulfobacteriota bacterium
TTCACACGAGTACCCCCGTACCGGGGCCAGCGGGTTCCGGGTTCAAAACCTGTTTTCACCCATCATGGGTGGGCGGTTGATCGTCGCCCACTCGTCCGGCCAGCCTGGAGCGAACTCCCACCGCGTCGTTCGGCCTGCTCCTGGGAGCCTCCGGGAGCGCGGTGGGCTGGCCCCTGGCCCGGGGCGGCTCCCGGTCCATCGCCGAGGCGCTGGCGGCGTGTCTGCGCTCCCTGGGCGGCTCGGTGGAAACCGGCGTCCGCGTGGGCTCTCCGGGCGATCTGCCGGAGGCTTCGGCCGTGCTCTTCGACGTGAGCCCCGGCCAGCTCCTGGCGATCGCGGGGGAGCGTCTCCCCGCGCGGGTCCGGCGCGCGTTCCGGCGGTTCCGCCACGGCCCCGGCGTGTTCAAGATCGACTGGGCCCTCTCGGACCCGATCCCCTGGGAGGCCGAGCCGTGCCGTCGGGCCGGGACGCTGCACCTCGGAGGCACCATGGAGGAGATCGCGGCCGGGGAGCGCGGGCTGTGGGAGGGAAGGGTGTCCGATGCCCCCTACGTGATCGTCGTCCAGCCTTCCCTCTTCGACCCCGATCGCGCACCCGCGGGGAAGCACGTGGCGTGGGCGTACTGCCACGTGCCCAGCCGCTGGCAGGGCGACCGGACGGCCGCAGTCGAGGCGCAGCTCGAGCGGTTCGCCCCGGGGTTCCGCGACTGCGTCCTGGCCCGCAGCACCCTGGGCCCCGCCGCCCTGGAGGCGCACAACGCGAACAACGTGGGGGGCGACATCAGCGGCGGCGTCCAGGACCTGCGCCAGACCTTCGCCCGCCCGACCCTGGGGCCCCGGCCCTACGCCACGGGGGTGCCGGGCTGGTACCTGTGTTCCGCCTCCACGCCTCCCGGGGGAGGGGTCCACGGCATGTGCGGCCACCACGCCGCGCGCCTCGCCCTGCGGGAGGTCTGGGGCGTGGGGAGCCCCCGGTGACGCGGCGGAACCTGCTGATCCTGGGGGGCGGCTACGCTGGGCTGGCCTGCCTGCGGGCCCTCCGGGGCCGGCTCGACCCGCGGCGCCACGCCGTCCGGCTCCTGGACGCGGGCCCCGCCCACACGATCAAGACCCGGTTCCACGAGCGGGCCGTGATCCAGGGACGGAACCTGGGGCTGCGGCTTCCCCTGGACGCCCTGGTCGCCGCCTCGGGGGGGGAGTTCGTCCAGGACGAGGTCGTCGGCGTCGACTTCCGGCGGCGGATCGTCCTCGGCAGACGCGCCGAGCACCCCTACCACCGGCTCGTGATCGCGCTGGGCGGGAGGACGACCTACCTGGGGGTGGAGGGGGCGGAGCGACACACCGAATCCCTCCAGACCTTCGAGGCCGCCGACCGCTGCGCCTCCCGCGTTGCCGAGTTGGGGATCGGTACACCGGGTGGCCCGCGCCGCCGGGCCGTCGTGTGCGGCGCCGGGATCGAGGGCCTGGAGGTGGCCGCCATGCTCCGGCAGGTGGCGCCTCCCGCGGCGTGCGAGGTCACGGTGGTGGAGAAGAGCGACGCCGTGATGGCGCGCTCCCAGTGCCGGGAGGCGGAGCGCCGGTACGTCGCCGGCTACCTCGCCCGGCACGAGATCGGCCTGCGGCTCGGGGTGGGGGTCCGGAGGGTGGAGGAGGGCGGCGTGGTGCTCGACTCGGAGGAGCGCGTGGCCGCGGACCTCGTGGTCTGGTGCAGCGGGGTCCGCCGGGTGGAGGCCGAGGGGATCGAGGCGGGCGCTCCCTTCCTGGTGAACCGCTACCTCCAGAGCGTCGAGCACCCGGACGTATTCGCCGTGGGCGATTTCGCCACCGTGGACAGCCGGGACGAGTTCGCCAACCTGGGCAGCGCCCAGAGGGCGGTCTACCACGGCGAGGTCGTCGCGGAGAACCTGGTGCGCGACGAGGCCCTGCGCCCCATGCGGCCCTCCCGCTACCGACCCGTCGGGGAGATGATCGGGTTCGGCGATTTCGACGGGGTCGGCGTGCTCTACGGGGCGGGCGTCACCGGGTCCGCCGCCGCCCTGGCCAAGAAGGCCAACGAGGTGAAGTACCTCGCCGAGCTGTACCGGCACGTGCCCCGGGCGGCCCTGGCCCGGTTCTGGCCCGGGAGGCGGAGTTGAGCGACGGCGCCGGGGGGGTGCCGGAACTGCGCGTGCGCCGGGTGAACGCCGGGGAGGTCCGCCCCTCCGGGGCCTTCGTCCTCTACTGGATGACCTCGTTCCGCCGCACCTCCTGGAACCTGGCCCTCGAGCGGGCCGCACGGTGGTCTCGGGAGCTCCGCCGGCCCCTTCTGGTCCTGGAGCCGTTACGCTGCGACTATCCCTACGCCAGCGACCGCCTCCACCGCTTCGTGCTGGAGGGGATGTCGGACAACCTGGCGCGATGTCGCGCGGCCGGGGTGGCCTATCACCCCTACGTGGAGCCCGAGCCCGGCGCGGGCAAGGGACTTCTCGAGGCCCTCGGCGAGCGGGCCTGCCTCGTGGTGGCCGACGACTTCCCGGCCTTCTTCCTGCCGCGCATGGTGGCGTCGGCCGGGAGCAGGCTCCCGGTGCTCCTGGAGGCCGTGGACGCGAACGGCCTGCTGCCGCTGCGGGCGGCGGACCGCGCCTTCTCCCGGGCTTTCGACTTCCGGCGCTTCCTCCAGAAGAACCTCCCGCGCCACCTGTCGCTGCCGGCTTCCGACCCTCTCCAGGACCTGCCCGGCGTGGCCCGGGTGCCGGAGGAGGTCGGCCGCCGCTGGCCCGCTGCCCGGGCCTCGCTCCTCCGGGGCGACCGCGGGGCCCTGTCGCGGCTCCCCCTGGACCACGGCGTGGGGCCGGCGCCGGTCCGGGGCGGGGAGGCGGAGGGCCGTCGGCGCCTGGGGGCCTTCGTGGAGCAGCGACTGGCCCGGTACGCCGAGGACCGCAATCATCCGGACCGGGATGCCACCAGCGGGCTCTCCCCGTACCTCCACTTCGGGCACCTCTCGGCCCACGAGGTGTTCGCGGCGGTGATGGCCCGGGAGGGCTGGGCGGGGGACTTCTCGGGCGCCCCGGCGTCCGGGAAGCGGGCCGGCTGGTGGGGCGTGGGGGAGTCGGCCGAGGCCTTCCTGGACCAGTTGGTCACATGGCGGGAGCTCGGGTTCAACGGGTGCGCGCACGCCGCCCGGTGGGACCGGTACGAGGCCCTGCCCGGTTGGGCCTTGCGGACCCTGGAGAAGCACGCCCGGGACCGGAGGCCTCACCGGTACGGGGTCGCGGACCTCCGCGCCGCCCGCACCCACGACCCCCTCTGGAACGCGGCCCAGCGGCAACTGGCGACCGAGGGGCGGATGCACAACTACCTTCGGATGCTGTGGGGGAAGAAGATCCTGGAGTGGGCGCCGAGCCCCCGGGACGCGCTGGCGGCCATGCTCGAGCTCAACGACCGCTATGCCCTGGACGGGCGCGACCCCAATTCCCTGAGCGGCATCTTCTGGTGCCTGGGCCGCTACGACCGGGCCTGGGGCCCGGAGCGGCCGATCTTCGGAACCGTGCGCTACATGAGCTCGGAGAACACCCGCCGCAAGGTGGAGGTCCGCCGGTACCTCGCCGCGTACGGGCCGTGACCGCCCCGTGCGCCCGGCCGCGCGGGGCCGTTCGCGGGAGCGGGCAATCCCCGACCGAGGGCCGGGCCTTGGACGACGCCGCGGCCCCGGCGTAAGATCGCACGGTCGTTTCACCGCCCCTCCGGCCCGCTCGAGCGGGCCGCCGCAGAGGGCGCCGCTCCGAGGAGGTTGCATGGTTCAGGCGTCGGACCTCAAGCGCGCGATGGTCATCCTCGTCGACGGATCCCCCTGCCGCATCATCGAGGTGCAGCAGCACGCGCCCTCGGCCCGGGGGGCGCACCTCATGGTGAAGGTGCGCTACCGGAACCTCCTCACCGACCAGGTCCTCGACAAGGGCTTCCGCGGCGGGGACAAGGTGGAGGAGGCCGACTTCGAGCGCCGGAAGGGGCAGTACCTGTACGCCTCCGGGGAGTCCGGGGTGTTCATGGACCTCGAGAGCTACGAGCAGTTCGAGGTCGGCCCGGAGGTCTTCGAGGGGGTGCAGGGGTACCTCCTGGACGGCACCGCGGTGGTCCTGGGGCTGTACGAGGGCCGGGTGGTGAGCGTCGATCCCCCCCAGGTGGTGGAACTCACCGTGGTCGAGACACCGCCGGTGGTCAAGGGGGCGACGGCCCAGGCCCAGCCCAAGGAGGCGGTGTGCGAGACCGGCCTCCGCGTCATGGTGCCTCCATACCTCACCTCCGGGGAGCGCATCCGCGTGGACACCCGAGACGGCCACTTCGTGTCCAGGGCGTGAAGGGCCGCGTCCGACTCCCCCGCGCGGCGGTGTCCGTCGCCGCCGACCACAGGCGAAGCCCCTCGCCGTCCCGGCTCGTGGGACCCGTGCTGGGCGCCGCTCTGACCGGAGTTCTCCTCGCGGGCACCGCCCCTGCCCTGGAGCCGTCCCAGGTGCTGGTGGTGGCCAACCGCAACGCCCGGGGGAGCATGGACCTGGCCGCCTACTACCTGGAGCGGCGCTCCATCCCCGAGGAGAACCTGCTCCGCCTCTGGGTCACCGACGCCGAGACCTGCTCCCGCAGGGAGTACGAGGAACGGATCGCCGCGCCCGTCCGCGAGCGCCTCGGGGCCGATCCAGGCCTGCGGGCCGCGGTCCTGATATACGGGATGCCGCTGCGGGTGGAGCCGCCCGAACCGAGTGGGCAGGAGCGGCGCACCCTGGCACGCCTCGAGAGGGAGCGCGACGAACTCAGGCAGGGGGCCGCCGCGGCAGGGGACGGGGCAGAGCCTTCCGAGCGACTGCGGGAGCGGCTGGAGGCCGTCGAGGGCCTCCTGCGGGACATCCGCCGGGCGGACTGGGGGGCTTCGGTGGACTCGGAGCTCGCCCTGGTGAGGGCGGGGGCCTACCCGCTCCGCGGCTGGGTGCCCAACCCGGCCTTCGTGGGGGAGGGAAGCCGGGACGCGTCCCTGGCCGAGGATTCCGTGCTCGCGGTGAGCCGGCTCGACGGTCCCACCGAGGCCGTGGTCCGCCGGATGGTGGACGACGGGATGGCCGCCGAGGCCGAGGGGCTGGAAGGCGCGGCCTACCTGGACGCCCGCTGGAAGGACCCGGGACCGGACGGCGAGGCCTCCGGCTACGCGTTTTACGACCGGTCGCTCCACCGTGCCGCAGCGGTGCTCCGGGGCCGGGGCATCCCCGTGGTCGTGGACGACCGTGCCGAACTCTTCCCCGAGGGGGCGGCGCTCCCCGCCGCCCTTTACTGCGGCTGGTACAGCCTCTCCCGGTACGTGGGGGCGTTTGCGTGGCGGCGGGGCGCGGTCGGGTACCACATCGCCAGCGGCGAGTGCACCACCCTCAAGCGGGCGGGCAACCAGGAGTGGTGCCAGCGCATGCTCGAGGAGGGTGCGGCGGCCACCCTGGGGCCGGTGGATGAGCCCTACGTCCAGGCCTTCCCCCCGCCGGCCCTCTTCTTCGAACTCCTCGTCGGAGATCGGCTGACCCTGGCGGAAGCCTACCTGCGCAGCGTCCCCTGCCTGTCCTGGAAGATGGTGCTCCTCGGGGATCCCCTGTACCGGCCCTTCCGGCCCCGGTGAGGAGGGGCCTCCCGAGTCGCCCCCGCTCTCCCGCGTCGGGAAGGGAGGCGTTGGCCCGGTGCACCCGGGACCGTCGAGTTCCCCGGTTGATGCTTGCCGCAGCGAGGCAGATGGGAAATACTCGGGGCTTGCCGGCCCGCGCGGGGGTGCGCGGACCGAGAGCCCCGGGGGGATCATGAGCCGTTCCCGAAGCCTTCGCGGCGTTCAGCGCGCCGTCGTCTTCGCCGCCCTGCTCTTCCCTGCCGTCCCGGCCGCGGGCCTCGACGTCGTCTGGGTCTACCCGGTTCCCAATTCCCTCGTCACCGAGTCGCCGGTGCCCCTGCTCGGGTACCTCAGAGACGGGACCGTCTCCTCCCTGCGGGTTGAGGTGCGGTCCTCGGCCGGCCAGGCCGCGGCGAGGGCCCAGGACCTCTTCCTCTTCAAGGGCCGCGTCTTCTCCGCGTCGGTGGAGCTGACCCCCGGCCGAAACGACCTAACCGTGGGCGACCGGACGCTCTCCCTGCTCTACCGGCCCGGCGCCAAGGGCGAGCGGGACGGGGACTTCCGCCGGGTGAGCCCCCACGCGGACGTGACCAAGGGCTGCGGTCCCTGCCACGGCTTCGCGGGGGGCCGGATCACCCTGGCCAAGGCCGCCCCGGATCTCTGCCTCGACTGCCACGGGGAAGCGGCGGCTTGGCTCGGCGCGGAGGGCACCGGGAGCGTCCACCGCCGGGAGATCAACCGGGACTGCTCCCGCTGCCACGAGGCCCACGCCTCGCTCGGGAAGGGCATGCTGCGCGTCTCCGCCGAGGGTCCCTGCGCCGCGTGCCACGAGGAGCAGGGCCGGGGCGCCGACGCCCACGCGGCCTACGAGGAGGGCGGGTGCCTGGCGTGCCACCGGCCCCACCCCGACGGGCAGGGTGCCTCGACGCGGGCGCCCGTGCCGGAATTGTGCGCGGGCTGCCACGACCAGGGCGGTTCCGCGCCGGGCCGCCACCCGGCGATGGGCGCCGAGCGCTCCTGCGCCGCGTGCCATGACCCCCACGGGACGGCTGGGAAGCTCCTCGCGGCGCCGCCGGGACCCGCCCTGTGCGGTGCGTGTCACGGCGAGGTCCTGACCAAGGGGCACGGGCGGGACCTGGAGGAGTGCAACCGGTGCCACGAGCCCCACGGGAAGGTGGGCGGCGGCCTGCTGCGCCGCGGGGTCGGGGACGTGTGCCGGGAGTGCCACGACGACGTGGCCGCCGGCCGCGTGGTGCACGCCGCCCTGGAGGAGGGGTGCGAGACCTGCCACTCCCCCCACGCCGAGGGGGCCGAGGCGGCGCGGCCGTCCTGCGACGGGTGCCACGACCTGACCGGGGACGGGGAGCTCGCGAGCCTCCACGGCCGCCTCACGCCCCCCGTCGGGGCGTGCCTCTCCTGCCACCGCCCCCATGCCTCGTACGAGCCGGACCTCCTGAGGGGCCGGGCCCACTTCCCCATCCTCAAGGGTACCTGCAAGGCGTGCCACGGGGAGGGGGTGCAGAAGAGCCTGTCGGTGCCGGCGCCGGCCGAACGGTGCCGATCCTGCCACGCCTTCCAGCGGGAGATGGAGGCGAAGGGCACGCCGCTCCACGACCCCGTGGCGTCGGGGGATTGCCTGGAGTGCCACGAGCCCCATCTCTCGACGCGCCCCCGCCTGCTCCGGGCCTCCGAGGCGAAGGTGTGCGGGGAGTGTCACGACCTCCCGGGGCCCGGCGAGGGGCGCGCCGTGCACCCGGCGGCGGAGACCTGCTCCGACTGCCACGCCGCCCACGGCGGGGAGCGCAAGCGCTTCCTGAAGGAGCAGCTGCCGGCGCTGTGCTTCGAGTGCCACGACGACCCGTCCGGGGGCGGCGCGGAGGTGCACCCGGCCCTGGAGGCGGGCTGCCTGAGCTGTCACGACCCCCACGGGGGCTGGGCCGCGGGCTCGCTCAAGGCGAAACCCGTGGCGACGTGCCTGGAGTGCCACGACGACCCGGCCGCCGGGCTCGCGCGCCGGCACGGCGCCGTCGACCGCGGCTGCTCGGGGTGTCACGAGCCCCACGCGTCGCGGAATGCCCACTTCCTGCGGGAGCGGGGCGCGGCCCTGTGCAGCCGGTGCCACGACGTGGCGAAACCCGCGGAGGGCCGGACCCTGCATCCGCCGGCCGAGGAGTGCGGGGACTGCCACGAGGGAACGTCCCACGGCGGCGCCAAGCCCCGGCTGCTCCGGCAGGCGCCCCCGGCGCTGTGCCTCGACTGCCACGACGACCCGCGGGAGAAGGGGGGGGAGCTCCACCCGGCTCTCGAGGAAGGGTGCCTCGTGTGCCACGCCCCCCACCAGGGCTTCACGAGGGGACTGCTGCGGGGCGGCACCGCGACGGCGGCCTGCCTGGAGTGCCACGACGACCCGGCTTCTGGGTTTGCCGTGCCCCACCGGCCCGTGGCGGAGTCCTGCGCCGCGTGCCACGAGCCCCATGCCGGGAAGAACCCCAGCCTCCTCAAGGCGCGGGGAAGCGCCCTGTGCCTCGGCTGCCACCAGCTCCCGGCCCACCACCACTCCATCGACGCGGTCGCGGGCGTGGAGAGGTTCCCCGGGGCCGCGGACTTCCCGGCCGAGGGCGGGCGGTTCGCCTGTGCCGGCTGCCACCTGCCCCACGGCGCCGACGCCAAGGGACTTCTCCGGCCGAAGGACGAGATCTGCGGCGCGTGCCACCAGTTTTAGGCCGGGGAGGACGCGCTCCCCTCCTCCCGCGACCCCGGGACCCGGGACGAGCCCGGAGGGCGGGGGCGGCTACTCCGGCATCGGCCACATCCCCCGTTCCTCCAGGACCCGGCGCAGCGCCTTGAGGCCCTGGTTCATGGCCGGCACGCCCCCGTAGACCGCGGTCTGGAAGATCACCTCGGCGAGTTCCCGCGGCGCGCACCCCACGTTGAGGGCGGCGTGCAGGTGGAGCTCCAGTTCCTCGCGGCGCTCGAGCACGGTCAACGTGGCCACGGTGACCATCTGCCGCACCGGGTGCGGGATCACCTCCCGGGCGTACATCTGCCCGGTGATGAAGAGCGAGAGGTCCCGGGCCAGCCCCTTGTCGAAGGAGCGCCAGAGCTCGTAGGGCCTCTCCCCGGGCACGTCGGCGAAATAGAGCTTGGCGGTCTCGGCGGTCTTCTTCGCGAGGTCGTCCGACACGGCGGGGTCTCCTTCCCGTCTGGGTTTCGGCCGGTGGCCCTCAGGCCCCGGCGCTCCGGCGCTTGGGCGAAGCGATGAGGCAGAGGAAGAACAGCAGCGTCGCCGTGAGCACGATCGTCGCGCCCGACGGGACGTCGAAGACGTAGGAGAGGACCAGCCCCAGGAAGCAGGAGAGGTTGCCGAAGAGAACGGAGAGAAGGAACAGGGCGCGATAGTCGTAGGTGAGTTGATGCGCCGCGGACGCCGGGGTCACGATCAGCGCGAAGACCAGCATCACCCCGACGGCGTCCAGCGACAGGACGATCGTCAGGCTCACCAGCAGGAGCATCACGAACGAGAGCCTCCCCGCCGGCAAGCCGAGGGCCTCGGCCATCTCGGCGTCGAAGGTCAGGAGCTGGAACTCCTTGAACAGGAGTACCACGGTGAGCGCCACGACCAGGGTCAGGGTGAGGATGATCCACAGGTCCGCCCGGGTCACCGAGAGGATGTTGCCGAACAGGTACCCGTAGAGGCGCGCGTCGTAGGTCCGCATCAGGCCTACGAAGAGCACGCCGAGCGCCATGGTGAGCGCGTAGAAGATCCCGATGGAGGCGTCCATCTTGATGCGGCCGGCCTGGCTCGTGGCGTGGATGGCGCCGCTCGTGCCCAGGCAGAAGGCGACCGCGGTGACCAGGGGGTTCCACCCCAGCAGGAACCCGAGCGCCACCCCCCCGAACGCCGCGTGGGCGATGCCGGCGCCGATGAACGCCAGCCCGCGCAGCACCACGTACACCCCCACGAGGGAGCAGGAGGTGCCCACCAGCAGGCTCGCCACCAGCGCACGCTGGACGAAGGCGTACTGGAACATCTCAGTCACGGTGCGCGTCCCCGGAGATGACGAAGGGCCTCCCGTGGGCCTCGTGCACATGCACCTCCGCCCCGTACATCTCGTCGAGGACCTCCTTGACCAGGGTCTCCCCGGGCGGTCCGTACGCGTAGACCCGTCGGTTCACGGCCAGCACGAGGTCCAGGTAGGGGTACACGAGGTTGACGTCGTGGGTGACGAGGAGCGTGGTCAGGCCCCGCTCGCTGTGGGTCTGGTGGATCAGCTCCATGACCGCGTCCTGGTTGCGCACGTCCAGCCCGGTGTAGGGCTCGTCCAGGAGCAGGATCTTCGGGTCCCGGACCAGGGCCCGGGCGATGAAGACCCGCTGGAGCTGGCCGCCGGAGAGGTGCCCGGCCGGGCGCCTGGCCAGGTCCGCGGCCCCCACCGCTTCGAGGGCCGCCAGGGCCCGGTCCCGCTCGCGGCGCCCGGGGCGGCGAAGGAGCCCCAGCCCCGGGTAGAGCCCCATGAGGACCACGTCGAGCACCTTGGCGGGGAAGTGGCGGTCCACCTTGCCCCCCTGGGGGACGTACCCGATCTCCAGCCGCACCTTCTTGAGGTGGTGGCAGCAGAGGTCACCTACGTAGATCCGCCCCTTCGCCGGGGTGACCAGCCCGAGGACGCCGCGCAGCAGGGAGGTCTTGCCCGAACCGTTGGGCCCGATGATCCCGAGGAAGACCCCGGCGGGGACCTCCAGGGAGACGTCCTCGAGGGCCGGCGACCCGTCGTAGGCCAGCGTGGCCCCCTCGAACCGGATGACGGGCGGGGAGGCGAAGGGGAGAGGGATCAAGGCCTGGGTCCGCCGAGCGCTTGGGCGAGGGCGCGGGTGTCGGCCTCCAGGAGTTCCAGATACGTCTTCGCCGGGCCCGCGCCCAGCAGGGGAGACAGGGTCACGGTGCGGATCCCGCTCTCCTGCGCGAGGAGGTCCGGGATCTTGGAGGAGAGCTGGGGCTCCGTGGCCAGCACGCGGATCTGCTCGGTCCGGATCCGCTCGAGAAGGCCGGCCAGCGCCTTGGCGGATGGTTCCTGGCCCGGGATCTCGGTGATGACCCCCACCACCTGGAAGCCCATGCCCCTGGCGAAGTACGGCCACGCCGCGTGGTAGGACAGGAAGCGCCGGTCGGGGAGCGTCTGCACCAGTTCCCGCAGGCGGCGGGTGGTCTCACCCAGGCGCTCCAGGTAGGAGGCCAGCCCCTTCTGGTAGGCGTCGCCTGCCTCGGGGTCGGCGGCCTCCAGCGCCTCGGCGATGTTGCGGCACATGATCTCGGCGTTCGTCGGGTCCAGCCACACGTGGGGGTTGCCCCGGGCGTGGTCGTGGTCGCCATGGGCGCCGCCTCCGGTGGCCCGGCCGTCCTCGAGCACGGACACGCCCCGGGAGGCGTCCACCACGGTCAGGGCGGTGTTTCGGGCGTTCTCCACCAGCCCGTCGAGCCACTCCTCCAGCCCGAGCCCGACCCGCACGAGCAGGCGGGCCCCGGCCACCGCCTTCACGTCGCTCACCTTGGGCTCGTAGGTGTGGGGGTTCTCGAAGCCCTGGAGCAGGCTCTTCACCTCGACCCGTGCGCCGCCGATCTCCCGGACCCAGTCGGCGAGGTCGGGCAGCGTGGTCACCACCTTCACGGGTCCGGCGGCCGGCGCGGGAGACGCGGCGAGAAGGGCGAGCAGGAGAGCGAGTGCGCGAATCATGGGCGGATCCGGGGAGCCGGGGAGTGCAGGGTGCGCCGGATTCTAAGGGTGGCCCCCGGGGTCGTCAAGGCGCCTTGACCCGTCCTCGGGCCGCCGCTTAGCATTCTGGCTCCGAACGGACGGGAGGAGGGACGCGATGACCCTGGGCGAGTTGTACCGCAAGGCGGTTCGAGTGGGGATGGAGAGGGACCTGCGCGGGCTCGCGGAGGCGGAAGGGGATCTGGCGCGGGCCCGCGAGGCTTTCGAAGCGCTGGACGCGGCGGAGCGGGAGTTCTTCGACGGCGAGCGCCTCCAGAACCCCTTCGCCGACACGCGGCTGCTCCACGGCGATCCCGACCTGCCCGTGCGGGCGCTCGTCGTGGGGATCGACGCCGACGAAGGGGAACTCCTGCTCGCCGACCGCCTTCGGGAGAAGGGGCGGCCGGTGAGCGCCGTGGTCTCCCACCACCCCCGCGGCCTCGCCCTGGCGCAGCTCACCGCGGTCATGGAGATCCAGGCCGGCATCCACGCCCGGCTCGGCGTGCCGGTGGGGCCGGCCGAGGCGATCCTCGGGCCGCGGCTGCGGGAGGTGGCCGACCGCCTCCAGCCGGTGAACCACCAGCGCGCGGTCGACGCGGCCAGGCTGCTCGACGTGCCGCTCCTCTGCCTGCACACGCCGGCCGACAACTGCGTGGCCTCCTTCCTGACCCGACTCTTCGAGGCGGAGAAGCCGGCCACCCTGGGGGCGATCGTGGATCTGCTCCACGCCGTCCCCGAGTACGACAGGGCCCGGCGGGAGCAGACCGGGCCGCGCATCGTCGTAGGGGAGAAGAAAGGGCGAGCCGGCAAGATCTTCGTGGACATGACCGGCGGCACCGAAGGCGCCCGGGAGATGTACGAGAAGCTCGCCCAGTCCACCGACGTCTCCACCATCGTCGGCATGCACCTCTCCAAGGAGCACGTGGAGGAGGCCAAGAAGAACCACCTCAGCGTGGTCCTGGCCGGCCACGTCTCCTCCGACAACCTCGGGATGAACCTTCTCCTGGACGCCTGCCTCGACGCCGAGGTGGAGGTGGTCGAGGTCGGGGGCTTCCGCAGGGTCCTGCGCCCGGGGAAGCCGAGGAAGCGGAAGCGCTAGCCCGTGGTACCTCGCCGAGCCGCGGTCGGATGGGGGCTCACGTCAGCTCGGCCTTGAGGTCCGAGGCGGCCCGCTCGTAGGCCTCGAGGATCTCCGCCACTTCCGCGTCGCCGTGGGCGGTGGACAGGGCGCCGCCGCCGTGGACGGCGAAGACGCCGCGGTTCAGGAGCGCGATGCGCAGTTCCCGGTCCTTCACCTCCGTCCGGGTCTTGGTCGCCACGTCCGCGGCGCTCTCGATCCGGCGGTCGTCGCCCCGGAGCAGGTGGGTCATGGCCAGGCTCCCGGCG
>CAZGRT010000108.1:0-3680 GCA_964528225.1 uncultured Thermodesulfobacteriota bacterium
CGGGACATCCTGCCCATCGTGGAGGGCTCGACCGTCCACACGAAGCAGGGGATCGTCAAGACCGACCACGTCCTGTTCATCGGCGCGGGGGCCTTCCACACGGCGAAGCCCTCGGACCTGATCCCGGAGCTCCAGGGCCGCTTCCCCATCCGCGTGGAACTCGACGCCCTGGGCAAGGCCGATTTCGTGCGCATCCTCACCGAGCCACAGAACGCGCTGACGCGCCAGTACGTGGAACTGCTCCGGACGGAGGGCATCGAGATCGCCTTCGCCGAGGACGCCGTGGACGAGATCGCGGACATGGCGGAGAAGGTGAACGAGAAGACGGAGAACATCGGGGCCCGAAGGCTGCACACCATCCTGGAGCGGGTGCTCGAGGAGATCAGCTTCCAGGCCCCGGACCTCGGGGGGCAGAACGTGGCCGTGGACCGGGCCTACGTGCGGGCCCGCCTGGCCGACGTGGTCGCCGACTCCGACGTGGCCCGGTACATCCTCTGACGTGAAGCGTGAGACGTGAAACGTAAGACGCGGATCGCGGGGCTAGACGCTTCACGTTTGACGTTTCACGTCTCACGACGGGAGCGAAGCAATTGAAGGAACTCATCGAGAAGGCCCACGTGCTCCACGAGGCGCTGCCGTACATCCGGCAGTTCTACGGGAAGGTCGTGGTCATCAAGTACGGCGGCCACGCCATGGTGGACGAGGCGCTCAAGGAGAGCTTCGCCCGGGATGTGGTCCTGATGAAGTACATCGGCCTGAACCCCGTCGTCGTCCACGGGGGCGGGCCGCAGATCAACCAGGTGCTCGACCGCATGCGCATCGAATCCAGCTTCGTGGAGGGAATGCGCGTGACCGACGCTCCCACAATGGACGTGGTGGAGATGGTCCTCGTGGGCAAGGTGAACAAGGAGATCGTCAACCTCATCCAGCTCCACGGCGGCCGCGCGGTGGGACTCTCCGGCAAGGACGGCGGCCTCATCCGGGCGAAGAAGCTCTACATGAAGAAGAAGAAGGAGGCCCACCTCCCCCCGGAGATCCTCGACATCGGGAACGTGGGCGAGGTGGAGGCGATCCAGCCGCAGGTGATCGAGACCCTGGACCGGGGAGGCTTCATCCCGGTGATCGCACCCGTGGGGGCCGGGCCCGGGGGCGAGACGTACAACATCAACGCCGACCTGGTGGCCGGCAAGGTCGCGGGCGCCCTGAGGGCCGAGAAGCTCATCCTGCTGACCGACGTGGAGGGGATCCTGGACGCGGACGGCCGGCTCCTCTCCACGATCCGCCAGGCTGACGCGCCGGGGCTGGTGGAGAGGAAGGTCATCCGGGGGGGCATGATCCCAAAGCTCCAGTGCGCCCTGGACGCCCTGTCCGAGGGGGTGGCCAAGGTCCACATCGTGGACGGCCGGGTGGAGCACGCCGTCCTGCTGGAGATCTTCACCCGAGGCGGGGTGGGCACCGAGATCCTGGGGGAGTGACGGGCAGCCTGGCCGGCACGACGGCGACGGACCAAACGGGCGGGGCACCCTAGGCGGGTGCCGGAAGAGAGGCCGCGGACGCCCGGCCGAGCGGCACCCACCCGCAGATGCCGTCATCCCGTCGAACAGCGCTTCTGCAAGGCGGAGCACCCATGGGCAACCAAGAGATCATCGAACTCTCCGAGCGGTACCTGATCCCGACCTACGCGAGGTTTCCCCTGGCTCTCGTGCGGGGCCAGGGGATGCGGGTCTGGGACGCGGACGGCCGCCAGTACCTGGACTTCCTCGCGGGGATCGCGGTGTGCAACCTCGGGCACTGCCACCCCCACGTGACCGACGCCATCCGCGAGCAGGCCGGCCGGCTCCTCCACGTCTCCAACCTCTACCACATCGAGCCCCAGGCGCGGCTGGCGAAGCTCCTGGTGGAGAACACCTTCGCGGATCGGGCCTTCTTCTGCAACAGCGGGGCCGAGGCGAACGAGGCGGCGATCAAGCTCGCCCGCAAGTGGCAGAAGGATCGGGGGCACACGGAGCGCTACGAGATCGTCTCGGCCACCATGAGCTTCCACGGGCGGACCCTGGCCACGCTGACCGCCACGGGCCAGGACAAGGTGAAGACCGGGTTCGACCCCCTCCCTGCCGGCTTCCACTACGTGCCCTACGACGACGCGGACGCCCTCGCGGACGCGGTCGGTCCGAAGACGGCGGCCGTGTTCCTGGAGCCGGTGCAGGGGGAGGGCGGCGTGCGGGTTCCGTCGCCCGGATACCTGAAGGCGGCGCGGGAGCTGTGCTCCGCCCGGGGGGCGCTCCTGGTCTTCGACGAGGTCCAGACCGGTGTGGGGCGCACGGGCACGTTCCTGGCGGCGGAACGGGACGGGGTGACGCCCGACCTCTGCAGCCTCGCCAAGGGCCTCGGCGGCGGGGTGGCCATCGGCGCCCTCCTGGCCACCGAGGGGGTGGCCAAGAGCTTCGGGCCCGGCACCCACGCAACGACCTTCGGGGGGAACCCCCTGGCCGCCGCCGCGGCCCTCGCCGCCGTGCGGACGGTTCTGGGGGAAGGACTCCTCCCCCACTGCCGCCGCATGGGCGAATACCTCGTGGACGGCCTGCGGGAAATCTCCCGAGGCAACCCTGCGGTGAAGGACGTCCGCGGGCAGGGCCTGCTCGTGGGCATGGAGCTGGCCGAGGGCCTCCCCGCGGCCCACCTCGTCAAGGACCTCATGGAGCGGGGGTTCCTGGTGGGCAGCGCCGGGGAGCGGGTACTCCGGCTGGCGCCGCCCCTCATCGTGGAGAAGGAGGAAATCGACGCCCTCCTCGCCGCCGTCGACGAAGCCCTAGCGGAAGCCGGACCGGCATAGCCAGGAGAAACGCGATGCCTCGCCATTTCCTCCGACTCACGGAGTACACGAGGGCCGAACTGCTGGCGCTCCTGTACCGGGCCGCCGACCTGAAGGCACGCCAGAAGCGGGGCGAGCCGCACAGGTTCCTCGAAGGCAAGACCCTCGGCATGCTCTTCGAGAAGAGCTCCACCCGGACCCGGGTTTCCTTCGAGGTGGGCATGTTCCAGTTGGGCGGACACGCCCTCTTCCTCTCCCCCCGGGATACCCAGATCGGCCGGGGGGAGCCGATCCGGGACACGGCGCGCGTGCTCTCGCGCTACCTGGACGTCCTGATGGTGCGAACCTACTCCCAGGAGACCCTCGAGGAGTTCGCGCGCTGGTCCACGGTGCCCGTCATCAACGGGCTGACCGACCTCCTGCACCCGTGCCAGGTGATGGCAGACCTCCTGACGGTGTGGGAGCGGCGGGGCACCCTCGACGGACTCCGGGTGGCGTGGATCGGGGACGGCAACAACATGGCCCACTCCTGGATCAACGCGGCCGCCGTCCTCGGCTTCCGCCTGCGCCTGGCGTGCCCCGCGGGCTATCACCCGGCCGTCGAGATCCTCGACCCGGCGCTGCGGGCAGGAACGGACGTGGAGGTGGTGGCGTCGCCGAGGGAGGCCGCCGCCGGAGCCCACGTGGTCACCACGGACGTGTGGGCCTCCATGGGGCAGGAGACGGAGAAGGCGGCGCGGGAGAAGGCCTTCGCCGGGTTCGGGGTCGACGCGGCCGTCATGGGCGTCGCGGAGCCTTCGGCGGTGTTCCTCCACTGCCTGCCCGCCCACCGGGGCGAGGAGGTGACCGAGGACGTCCTCGAGAGCCC
>CAZGRT010000109.1:0-2063 GCA_964528225.1 uncultured Thermodesulfobacteriota bacterium
CTCGCCGAGCAGCATGAAGATGCACTCGTCGCTGGCGCGGCGGGCCTGGGCCATGTTGTGGGTGACGATGACGATGGTGTAGCGCCCCCGGAGCTCGAACATGAGCTCCTCGATGGCCCGCGTGCCCTCCACGTCCAGGGCGGAGCACGGCTCGTCCATGAGGATGACCTCGGGCTTGAGCGGCAGGAGCCGGGCGATGCAGAGCTTCTGCTGCTGCTCCAGTTGGAGCCCGGTGGCCCGCTCGTGGAGGCGGTCCTTGAGGTCGTGCCACAGCCCCACCTCGGTGAGGGCCTTTTCCACGGCCTCGTCGAAGTCCGACTTCTTGTGCCGCCCCCCCGGGGTGTGGATGCGCAGGCCGAAGACCACGTTCTCGTAGACCGAGATGGGGAGGGGGTTCGGCCGCTGGAAGACCATGCCCACGGACTTGCGCAGCTCGATCAGGGACACGTCGGGGTCGTAGATGTTCTTGCCCAGGATCGAGATGCGGCCCTCGGTGCGCACGTAGTCCCAGCGCTCGTTGATCCGGTTGAAGCAGCGCAGCAGCGTGGTCTTGCCGCAGCCGCTCGGCCCGATCAGCGAGGTGATGATCCCGTTGCGGATGTCGACGGAGACCTGCTTCAGGGCCTGGAAGTCCCCGTACCAGAGGTCCAGCCCCCGGGTCTCGATCGCGTTTCGGTCCGGTGCGCTCATGGGTCGGCTAGCCGATGATCCCGTTGACGTACTCCCAGGTCCGCCGGTCCGCGGGCTCCTCGGAGAAGATCACGTCGGTCTGATCCATCTCGACGATCTCGCCGTTCCACAGGAACATGGTCCGGTCCGCGAGGCGCCGGGCCTGGTGGGTCAGGTTGGTGACGAGGATGATGGTGATCTCCTGGCGCAGCTCCTTCAGGACGTCCTCGATCCGCATGGTCGTCACCGGGTCGATGGCGATGGAGAACTCGTCCAGGCACAGGATCTCCGGCTGGTGGGAGAGCGCCCTCGCGATGGTCAGGCGCTGCTGCTGCCCCCCCGACAGCTTGGTCCCGAGGGTGCCGAGCCGGTCCTTCACCTCGTCCCACAGGGCCGCCTGGCGGAGGCACCGCTCCACCAGCCCGTCGAGCTCCGCCCGGTCGCTCATCCCCGCGCACCGGGGGGCGAAGGCCACGTTGTCGTAGATCGACAGCGGCAGCCCCACCGGCAGGGGCGCGACCATGCCGATCTTGCGGCGCAGCTCGTAGACGTTCCGCGTGCGGGACACGTCCTCGCCGTCGACCCGGATGGTCCCGGAAACGTGGCTGCCGGGGGTGAAGTCGACGGTGCGGTTGATGCACCGCAGGAGGGAGGTCTTGCCCGACTGGGCCGGACCGATGACCCCCAGGATCTCGTTGCGGTGCACGTCGAAGGAGACCCCGTGGAGCACCTCCAGGGTGCCGTAGGCGAGGCGCAGTTCGCTGACCTCGATCTTGGGCGAAGCGCTCATCCCGCTACCACTTCTTCCGGTTGCGCAGCCAGACGCGCAGGGCGATCGCCGCGGCGTTCACCATGAGCACCGAGCTGAGCAGGACCACGGCCGTGGCCGCGGGGATCGATTCCCTGACCCCCGGGACCTGGGTGGAGACGGTGTAGAGGTGCATGGAGAGCGCCATGCACTGCTCGCCGACGCGGTAGGGGAACAGGTCGCCCCGCTCCACGGCCTTGTAGAACACCGCGCCGGTGAACATGATCGGCGCCGTCTCCCCCGCTGCCCGGCTCACCTGCAGGATCACGCCCGTGAGGATTCCGCTGACCGAGTTGGGCAGGACGATCGATCGGATCGTCTGCCAGCGCGTGGCCCCGACGTTCCAGCAGGCCTCCCGGAAGGAGACCGGCACCGAGGCGAGAGCCTCCCGGGTACTGGCGATGATGACCGGGAGGGTCATGATCGCCAGGGTCAGGGAGGCGGACAGGATCGAGTAGCCGAAACGGGCCGCGTACACGAAGGCGCCGAGGACGAACAGGGCGTGGACGATGCTCGGGACGCCAGCGAGGTTGATCACGGCGAGGTTGATCAGGCGGTTGAACCAGTTGTCCTTGGCGTACTCGTT
>CAZGRT010000110.1:0-4744 GCA_964528225.1 uncultured Thermodesulfobacteriota bacterium
GGGCCGGACCTCCATCGTTCTCGTGGAACCCATGTACGGGGGCAACCTCGGCAGCGCGGCCCGGGCCATGGCGAACTTCGGCCTCGACGACCTCGTCCTCGTCAACCCAGCGCCGGCGGCCCTCGCGGACCCGGCCCTGGACCGCATGGCGCGTGGCGCAGTGGACCTGGTCCGGGGCGCCCGCGTGGTGCGCGACCTCGACGAGGCGCTGACGGGGGTGGAGGTGGCGCTTGGCTTCACGACACGGCTCGGGAAGCGGAGGCGCGACGGCTTCGACCTGCGCGGCGGGGTGGAGAGGCTGTTCGCGCAGTGCGCGGAGGCCCGCGTCGCCGGGGTCTTCGGCCGGGAGGACGCCGGGCTGACGAACCAGGAGTTGGAGCGGTGCCACTGGCTGGTGCGCATCCCGACGGACCGGAGGCTCCCGAGCCTGAATCTGGCCCAGGCGGTGGGCCTGTTCGCCTACGAGGTTAGCCAGGCCCGGGCTCCGGCCACCGCCTCGCCCCGCCGGGCGCACCCGGCGTCGGCGGACGAACTGGAGGGCCTCTACGCCCACCTCGAGCGCGTCCTCCTGGAGATCGGATTCATCGAGGAGGCGTCGCCGGAGCGCATGATGAACGAGATGCGCCGGATCGTCTCCCGGCGCCTTCCGGAACCGCGCGACGTCCGCATCCTGAGGGGAGTCCTGGCAAAGGTGGAGCTCGCCCTGCGGCGGGCACGCGAGGGATGACGAGCCGAGAAGGACTTCCGGAGGACGGGCGGGGCCCGCCCCCTACTTGTCGATGTTGTCGAGGCCGCGCTGGATCGCGTCGCGGGTCCGGGTGACCTGGTTCGCCGCTTCTTTCGCCTGCTCCATGGGCTCGAGCACGACGCGGTCCCCGCGGCGACCCTGCAACACGTCAAGGTCGCGCACCACCAGGTACGTCACGGTCAGTAGAGCGGCCAGGATGACGAGCCAACCGAATCCCTTCATGATCCACCTCCTGCATGCCCCCCACCCGAACCCTATCGACAGCGGCAGGATGAACCTTGACGGACGCCTTCCTCCCCTTCCCCGAACCCCTGGTCCTTGCCACGTTCCTCGGCCGCCGGCAGCGCTTTCTCGCCGACATGGAACTGCCCGACGGCACCCGGACGGTGGCCCACTGTCCCAACACCGGCTCGATGAAGGGGTGCCTCCATCCGGGCCACCGTGCGCTGCTGTGGGACAGCCGCAATCCGGGCCGAAAGCTTCGCTACACGTGGAAAGCCATCGACGCGGGGCCCGTGTGGGTGGGCATCGACACGGCCGTGCCGAATCGACTGGTCGAGGCGGCCATCCGTGCGCGAGCCATCCCCGCCCTCGCCGGCTTCTCCACGATCCGGAGGGAGCCCCCCCTCGGCGACCGCAGCCGCGCCGACCTGCTCCTGGAGGGTCCGGGACGCTGCTGGGTGGAGGTCAAGAACGTGACCCTCGTGGAGGGCGGCGCGGCGCGCTTCCCCGACGCGGTCACCGCCCGGGGCCTCAAGCACCTGCAGGAACTCATGCGTGAGGCGGCGGCCGGTGCCCGGGCCGCCATGGTCTACGTGGTGCAGCGGGCCGACGGAACCCGGTTCGAACCCGCCGAAGACATCGACCCGGCGTACGCGGAGGGGCTTTGCCGCGCCGCCGCCGCGGGGGTCGAGGTCTACGCACTGGGAACGCGGGTCAGCCTCCGCGGGGTCGAGACCACCGGCCTCTTGCCGGTGCAGGGCGTCTGACGCCGCGGCGCTCGCTCACCCGCGGTGGTCCCGCAGGAAGGCCGCGGCCTCCTCCGGGGTGACCGGGTTGACGTGAAATCCGGTGCTCCACTCGAAACCGGCGATCCGGCTCAGGCGGGGTGCCACCTCCAGGCGCCAGTGCCAGTCGAGGGCGAGGCTGTCCCAAAGCCCGGGCCGTCCCGGCCGGGGATGGGGCGGAGGCGCGGTGTGGAGCGCGAGGTTGTAGGGCGGATCCTGGAGCACCCCCTTGAGACGGCCGAGCACCTCGCGCAGGGCGCTCGCGAGGTGCAGCAGGTCCTCGTCGCCGGTCGCCGAAAAATCGTGGGCGTGGAAGCGCGGCACCACGGAGACCTGGAAGGGAAACGCCGAGGCGAAGGGGGCGAAGGCGACGAACCGGGCACCCTCGAACACCACCCGGTCCCCGTCGTCGAGTTCCTGGCGCACCACGTCGCACAGCAGGCAGCGCTCCTTCCGACCGAAGTACTCCCAGGCGCTGTGGAGCTCCGTGGCGATCTGCCCCGGGATCTCGGGGATGGCGATGAGCTGGGAGTGGGCGTGGTCCAGGCGCGACCCGGCCTCGGCCCCGTGGTTCTTGAAGAGCATGAGGTAGCGGAGGCGCCGGTCGCGCTGGAGATCGGACAACCGGGCGCGGTAGGTGCGCAGCACGTCGAGCAACTCCTCCACCGTGAGGTCTGCCGTGCCCCGGTGGTGGTCGGGGGTCTCCACGATCACCTCGTGGGCACCGACTCCCGAAACGCAGTCGTACAGGCCGTGGCCCCACCGTTTCAGCTCTCCCTCCACGCGAAGCACCGGGAACTTGTTCGGAACCACCCGCACCTTCCAGTGCCCCTTCTCGCCGGGCACGGTGTAGATCTCGGGGCCCGCGTGGCGCTCGTTGCCCGGGCACAGGGGGCAGTTACGGGACGGCGCCGCCGGGGGCTCCCGGATCAGGTCCGCCGGCTTCAGGGCCCTCTCCCGCGCCACGATCACCCACCGGCGCTTGAGGGGGTCGAAACGAAGGTCGCTCATGGGCGTCTCCGGGTCAGGCGGACCACGCCTCCAGGTCGTGGTCCGTCGAGAGGGGGAGTTGGGCCATGTGGTAGAGGGGCGCCTGTTCCACGATCTCCCCGTCCCGGGCGAGACGGAACGCCACGAGGACATGACCGGGCGGGGCGGCCTCGCCGGCGTCCAGGGGCAGCGACACCTCCGCCACGCGGCCCCAGGCACAGCGCGGGTCGGCGGCCTCCCCCTCCAGCACCTCGGGGTCGCCGCCGTCCACGGGAAACCGCACCCGGAGGCGGTTCCGGGCCACCATCTCGACCTCCAGCCGCAGCCCCCGTCCCCGGAGTTCCTCCAGGCTGCCCTCCCCTTCCAAGCACAGGTGGAGCCGCCCGTCCCCGGTCCCGAAGCGCAGGCGCCGAAGGCTGCGGTCGGTGCGGTGCATGGCCCCGGCGTCGTAGCCGAGGTCGAAGGAGCCCGCCGAGAGCCACTCGAAGTAGGTAGAGACCTCCCCGTCGAGGCGGGGGTTCACCGGCCCCACCGGCGGCTCCACGAGCCCGCGGCGCACGCCTCCCTTGATTGGAACGTGCAGTTCGGCAGGAACCTCCAACCCGGCGACCCGGTAGACGTTCATCAGGTGAAGCCGGAACAACTGGTCGAACTCCCCCGCCTGGACGCTGTAGTGGTCGTCGCCGAGCCACCAGAACCAGTCGCTCCCCTCCGCGATCCGGATCTCCTGCCACGCGGCCTCCCGGGCTTGCGCGGACAGGCGCGGCTCCTCGTCGACGAGCCGGCACCGCGTCCTCTCCAGGAGCTCCCAGGCGCGATTCTTCTCCGGGTGCCCCACCCACGTGGAAAACGACGCGTAGATCCAGGACCCGGGGTGCACCCGGGAGAGCGGCTTCCCGCCGTCGAGACACTCCGAAAGGGTGGCAAAGCGCAACCCGGGGTGCTGGGCTACCGCCCGGTACACGCCCCGGAGGAACGGGGCGCCGTTGTCCGGGTAGAACTCCCAGGCATTCTCCCCGTCGAGGATCACGCTGATCGTGCCGCCCCGGGCCGCACCCCGGGCCAGTTCGCCGAGGCGTTCGACGAAGTCGCGCACCGCGAGCTCCGTCTCCCACGACGCGTAGGAGAACCCCACCAGGTCGGCCAGCACCTTGTCGCGGAAGAATACCGAGATCTCCTTCCCCGCAGGGGAGCGGAAGCGGTGGGGTCGATACAGCTCCCCCCGGGCTTCCCCGGCCAGGGGGCGGCCGAGGCTCGCGGCGAGAACATCCTCGTCGGTGGCAGCCCACCGGAGCCCGGCGCCGGCGAGCAGGGAGAGGGTCTCGTCGCTCACGGAGCCCTCCGACGGCCAGAACCCCGCCGGATCCCTGCCGAAGACCTGCCGGTACCGAGCCAGCGCGTCCGTCACCTGTCGCGCCGCGTCGCCTTCGAAACCGCGCTGGACGACGGGAAGCGTCGCATGGGGAAGGGCCTCGCGTGCGCTTCGCATGTCGAGGAGCAGCGGAAGGATCGGGTGGTAGTAGGGGGTGGTCGAGATCTCGATGCGTCCGGCGTCCTGGGCCTCCCGGTAGCCGTCGAGCACCCTCCCGCACAGACCGTGGAGCGCGGCCAGGAGGCCCTCCTTGTCGGCCTGGGAGAAGCCCCGCCCCTTCCGGACCAGCGTGCCGACGGCCGGGTCCCGCTCCCGGGCCATGGGGCCCGTCCAGGCCAGGAGGAACAGGACCTCCAGGTCCAGGAACTCCGCGTCGGAAAGCGCGCGGGACGCCTGGCCTCCGTGGTACCCGACCTTCTCCCGAAGCTCGTGGTAGCGAGGGAGCGGGCGGATCTGGCGTTCCGGGTGGGCGAAGAAAAGGCGCGGCAGCAGGTCCGAACGGGCCTCTCCACCGAGGTCCGCCGGGTGTGCGCGCAGGGGGTCGAGAAAGGTGTCACGGACGCCGGGGTCGGCGTAATCCTCCAGTTGGTCGATCAGGCTGGGCACGAGGTTGAAGGTCGTGCGGGC
>CAZGRT010000111.1:0-17827 GCA_964528225.1 uncultured Thermodesulfobacteriota bacterium
CAATGCCCTTGGAGAAATACGCCGGCACCTATCGCGACGCATGGTATGGGGACGTCGTGATCGAGGTGAAGGAGGGGAAGGGGACGATCAGGTTCGCGCACACGCCAGCACTCGTCCGGCGGCACGGGGTCGAGGTGCGCGACGTGCTGAGGTGGAACGGGCTCGGTTCCTCCGCGGTGGTGCGGCCGGGCGACCGGCTCCGCGTGGCGGCTCCCCGGGCTGCCCGGCGCGACCCTCCGGCCGGCTCGGATGTCCACGTCGTCACCCGCGGGGAGAGCCTCTGGGCGATCGCCCGCCGGTACGGGTTGTCGCTCGAGGAACTGCTGGAACGAAGCGGGCTGAGCGCTTCCTCCGTGCTGCGTCCGGGGGATCGCATCGTGGTCGGAGCGGGCTCCGGGGGGGGCGTGGGAGGGCTTTTGAATTGACAGTTTTTCCGGTGATTTGCTAAGAATGCGCGGGATTCTGGCCACCGAATACGGCCTGGGGCACATGCCAACACTGCGGTTTCCCCCGCGGCGGGGGCTCCCCCGCACCGGGCGCGCGCAGCGCTCCTGACAGGCGGGACGGATGCCCCAGCCTCGTCTCCTGCTTGCCGTCCTGCTCCTCCTGGTCGCCGGGGCGTCGGTCCCGTTGCGCGGCCACGCGGCGACGTGGGAGCTGGAGGCCACGGTCTCGGAAGAGAAAAAGACCGAGATCCAGAACGACGGCAGCACCAAGACCGACACCTTCGAGCAGTCCTACTCCATCTCCTACGACCTCGACGTCAACCCCGCCCTCCAGTTGACGGTGGACTTCACCCTCGACATCACCGACGAGGAGAAGACGACCCCGGACGGGAGCTCGGACACGGACACCCGCGAGATCAACCCGGCGGTGGACGTGGACCTCCAGGCCGTGTGGTGGGACCTGACGGCAAGCTGGGACTACGACCAGCAGTCCTCCTCCGACGAACTGACGACCCACGACACCACCTACGACGTGGAGTTCACGGCCGAACCGGGCAGCGGCGTGCTTCCCGACGTCAACTTCAAGTTTCAGCGGGACCGGAGCGAGGAGGGGAGCCAGACCCAGACCGTGGACGACACCTACGAGGGGAGCCTCGACTACACCTTCTGGGATCTCCTCGACATCACCTTCGACGCGAAGAAGGAACACCAGCGCGACGTGGACGCGATCCAGGTCACCGACACGGGCACCGGGGCGGTGGTGCAGGAGATCGACCGCAAGACGGAGACCCGGTCCTACCAGTTCGACGTCTCCCTGGACAGGGACCTCCTGGAGAACCTCACCCTCGAGGTGGAGTGGAGCAACGAGCGCGAGCAGACTGTTGAGTACGCCGGGGGGACGAACCTCAGCACCTCCCCGCCGATCATCGAGGGGGAGACCGGCACCGAAGACTTCCCGCGCGACGACACGCTGACCAACGATCTGAGGGGGAAGCTCACGTACACGATCCTCGAGGATCTGGAACTCAGCCTGGACAGGGAGCTCAACTGGGACAAGGACTTGGAGGGGGACCAGCTCGACAAGACGGACACCTGGACCAGCGAGGTCAGCTACGCCCGGTCGCTCACTGACACCATCGACATCGACCTCTCCTACAGCGACGAGCGCAAGCGCGAGGAGTTCTCGGACCCGACCCAGGACGACACCGAGACCACCACCCGCGACTACGCGGCGGCCCTGGACTTCTCCCCTTTCGAGAACCTGACCATCTCGCCCTCCTTTGACCGGAGCGACAAGTCGGACCGGCCGGACCTGCCGGTGGCGGGAGAGCCGCGCTCGAACGACACGGTGGACGACACCTGGGAGATCCAACTCGACGCCGCCGTGTGGGACGACCGCCTGGAACTCTCCGTCACCCGCACCTGGAGCGTGACCCGCGAGGAGGGCGACAAGACGACCGACGACCGGGACTGGGACGTCGAGGTCACGTTCACCCACGAGGACGTGCCTGGTCTGGAGCTGAACCCGAGCTACACGTACACCGAGACGGAAAACGCCATCGACGACACGTCGGAGCGCGAGAAGAAGATCGAGGTGAACATCAATTACGAGATCAGCCTCGGCGACGTGCTGACGTTCACGCTGGACCACACGTACACCCGCACGCAGAACTACCCGGCGACCGACATCGACTACGTCGAGCGGGACGACGACACCGATCTCACGGTGACGTGGGACCAGTTCTTCGACGGAATGAGCCTGGAGGGCAGTTTCACCCGGCAGGCCAACGACAAGAGCGAGGATGACGAGGAGGCGAAGATCGACTACACGTACAGCCTTCTCTACGATTACGAGTTCCTCGAACAGTACACGCTCAGCCTCGAATACGAATACGACGACAAGGAAGAGCCCCCGGACAGCCGGAACTTCCTCGTGACCTTTTCGGCGGAGTTCCTCGAGGGCCTGCTGACCGTCGACTGGGAGTACGAGTACGAGAAGGAACTCGGGGGCGACGACCCGAAAGAGACGCACCGGTACCTGATTGAGCTGTCCGGTCAGTTCTGATACCTTGGCGGCGCCCGCAGGCGTCGCCCGAACGAATGCGGACCCGTGCCAACGGAGGAGGAGAACGATGATGAGGCGTGTGCTGGTAGCGGCGGGCGTGACCGTGCTGGCGCTGGCGATGGGCTGTTCCGGGGTTTCCGTGAACACCTACGCGAAGCAGCCCACGGGGCAGCGGCAGTACGGCAAGATCAAGAAGGCCGTGTTGATGCCCTTCGACAGCGTGGTCGAGGGGGCGCAGGCGCCGAAGATCGCCGGGGACCTGTTCCTCCAGGAACTCCTGGCCCGCGGGACCTTCGAATCCCTGGAGGAGCCTCGCTACGTCAACGAGCTGATGAAGAAGCTCAAGCTGAGGAACACCGAGGGGCTCGACCGGGAGATCGTCCGGAAGATCGGCGAGGAACTGGCGGCTCAGGCGGTGATCATGGGGAACCTCCTGGTGATGGGGGTCGAGGAGAACTCGGAGATCACGGAGTTCGTGCTCCAGGTGAACATGCTCGACGTCGAGACCGGGGACATCCTCTGGACGGGGAGGGCGTACTCCGACGCCAGCACGTCCACCGGCAAAATCCTCGGCGTCAACCAGGGGCCCTCGCCCAACGAGGTGGCCACGAAGGGCGTGAAGAGCCTCGTCGCGCGCCTGGATCGGGAGTTCCGGCGGGCCCGCGAGGCCGAGGTGGAGCGCATGCTCGAGGCCGCGAAGGCGCAGAAGGCGGCGGAGGCCGCCCCGCCGACCGAGACGGGCGCGCCCCAGGAGCCCCAGGTGGCTCCCGAGCAGGAGAGCGAGGAGATCCTGCTGCAGGTGAAGCCCAAGTAGCCGGATGGGCTGGCTCCGGGGCCTGACCCTCGTGGTCCTGGCCGCCGTCGCGGTCGAGGCTGCCGAGGAGTGGAGCTGGGTCCTCGACGAGAACTTCGGGGAGGTGGGGCGGGGACGAAACGAGGTCCGGGAGCCCATGGACGTGGCCCTCGCGCCAGACGGCGTGGTGGCCGTCGTGGACCGGGACCGGGAGGCGCTGGTCCTCTTCTCGGATTCGGGCCGGTGGCTCCGCAGCTTCGGGGGACCCCGGGGCGAGGGAGACCTCAGCCTGAGGCGGCCCTCGGCGGTCGGCGTGGACGGCGAGGGTCGCCTGTGGGTGGTCGACACGGGGAACCACCGGATCGTGGTGACGGGCACGGACGGAAGGATCGTCAACACGGTCGGGAGCCTCGGAACGGCCGAGGGCCGCTTCCGGTACCCCTCGGACGTAACCTTCGGCCGGGACGGCCGGGTATATGTGGCCGACACCGGCAACGATCGGATCCAGGTCTTCTCGACCCAGGGGCGCTTCCTGGAGGCGTGGGAGCGACGGACGGGAGGCCGGCGGGACCACCTGGAGCAGCCGGTGGGCCTCGCGTACTCGGACCAGGGGCGCGGGTCGGTCTGGGTTCTCAATCGCGGCTGGACCCGGCTGGAGCGCTTCGAGCTCGACGGGGACTGGGACGAGAGCCTGGACCTGGTACCGTTGCTCGGAGAAGGGCTGGACCTGCGGGCGATCGAGGTGGAGCCGGCGTTCTACCGGATGTTCCTCTCCGACGCCGCCGGGGGGCGGGTGGTGGCGGTGGACCGGCGGGGGGGCTCGATGGGGGAGGTGGCGCTGGGAGAGGGGGACGGGGCCATGTCTCCCCGGGGCGTGGCCGTCACCCGGCAGATGGAGGTCTATGTAGCGGACGCCGAGGGATCTCGCGTCTTGCGCTTCAAGGCCCGGTAGGGGCCGCCGCGGAGGGGGGATGGCCGAGCGGTCGCCGCAGCCGGGCCGGATCCGGAGCTAAGGAGAGAGCCATGACGAAGTACCGGATGGGAATCGCGGCTCTGCTCTGCGGCGTGTTGGTCGGCACGGCCGGCCTCGCGCAGCAGAAGAGAGAGATGACTCCCCTGGACATCCCGATGATCGGGGACATCGAGATGCTCAAGGTGGGCGACCAGGCTCCCGTGTTCGTCCTCGACGATGTGGACGGCAAGACCCTGGACCTGGGCAAGGAGATGTCCCAGAAGGTCCGGCTCATGGTCTTCTGGTCGATCTTCTGCGAGCCCTGCAAGGCGGAGATGCCCCTGATCCAGAGGCTCTACGAGGACTACCGCGATCAGGGGCTCGAAGTGCTGGCCGTCGCCATGGACGGCGAGCCGATGAAGAAGAGCATCCAGGGGCTCATCAAGCAGGCGGGCTACACGTTCCGGGTGTTCATCGACAAGCTGGCCGAGGACGAGTCCTTCCTCGCTGCGGATCCCTACGGCGTGGCGGGAACCCCCACGCTGTACGTGGTGGGCCGGGACGGGAAGGTCCTCTTCGCCGAGGTCGGCCGTGTCTCCAAGGACGTGATCGAGAAGGCGGTCCAGAAGGCCCTCGCCCGATGATGTTTCCCCGGGCGTCCTTCCTCGCGGTGGTGCTCGCCGTCGCGCTCCTGGCCCCGCCGGCGGGGCGCTGCGCCGAGCCGGAGAAAGTGCAACCCTTCACAGCAACGGGGTTGGACGGGGTCGAGTTCAACCTCGGCGACTACATCGGAAAGGTCCCGATCCTCCTCGACTTCGGCTCCATCTACTGCTCGAGTTGCGTAACCTCGATCCCGCACATGATCACGCTGCAGAACCGGTACGGGGCGGACAAGTTCCGGGTGGTCGGAGTCAACCTCGACACATACGGGATCGGCCGCGTCCGGAGGTTCTTCGCCTCGTTCCAGAAGGACCTGAGCTTTCCCATCCTCCTCGACACCAACCTCAGCGTGAGCCGGGCCTACAAGGTCAACACGCTGCCCACCTACATCCTCGTGGACCGGGACGGCGCCGTGGTGGCGAGGTTCGTGGGGTACGACGAGGGGAAGAGCAAGGAGATCGACGAGGCGGTGCGCAAGGTGGTGGAGGAGGGGGCCGTCGCGGGTGAGGTGGTGCGGACCATGGAAGACGTGGTGCTGCTAACCCCGGACAACTTCACCAAGACCTTCCACGAATCCATCTCCGTGGTCGGGTTGACGGGGGGACGGGAGGGGCCGTTCACCCTGCGCCTCAACGGCGGCAGCGAGCGGCAGGCCAAGGCGTACGGCAAGATGTTCTGGGTGCAGACCCCGCTCAGCCTCGGTTCCAACTTCATCGAGATCCGCTACCCGAGCGGCATGGGCGAGGCGACCCAGGCGGTCGTCATGTTCCGCGAGCCGTTGATGGGCGAGGGTCTGCAGATCGCATTCCCCGAGTTCAAGTTCCACAACCCCGACCACGAGGCCCGGTGCTCCGGATGCCACCCCATGGAGGCGGAAGAGGGCGGGGAGATGGCGGTCATGACGACCTTCTGCCTCCGGTGCCACGGCGACGAGGCCACCCAGGCGTACGTGCACGGCCCGATCACGGTCGGCGGGTGCAGCCCGTGCCACGACTTCACGAGCAAGCCGAACAAGTACGAGCTGCTGACCCAGGGCTCGGACCTGTGCTTCACGTGCCACGAGGATATCCGCGACAAGTTCGCGAAGCAGTACCTCCACGGTCCGGTGGCGATGGGGTTCTGCATCGTGTGCCACAGCCCTCACAGTTCCTCGTTCCAGTACCAGATCCGCCTGCCGCAGGGCGACCTGTGCATGTCGTGCCACGAGGGGATGAAGGCCAAGGCCTCCGCCTTCGTGCAGCACCGCCCCTTTCAGGAGGGGCGATGCAGCGGCTGCCACGAGCCCCACGCGACGGACATGAGCGCCCAGTTCCTGAAGGCCGAGGGCGAGGAACTTTGTGCGCTGTGCCACGACGAGGAGAGGATGGCCGCCCACAAGCACCCGGTCGGCCGCGCGCCCAAGTTCACCGTCAAGGGCATGACCCTCGACGCCGAGGGCAACCTGCAGTGCCGGAGTTGCCACGATCCCCACGCGTCGGACGGCGAGCGCCTCACCACGGTCGCGGGGGGCTGCGCCGGCTGCCACCAGATGTGAATCCGGTCGGAGCCTGACCGCCGGTTCGCGCAGGGAAGGGCATGGAGAGAATCCCCCGAGGCCTCGGTTTCCGGCTGATCGCCGTGTCGGCGGTGATCGTCGCCCTGGCCGGCATCGTGGTCGGCGCGGTCGTCACCAAGCTGAGCGAGGACGAGGTCAAGGCCCGTCTGCTCAACCAGGTCGAGGATCTGGCCCACGTGGTCTCCGGCGTGGCCGGGGCCGGCGGCACGCGCCAGGACCTGGAGCGGGTGGTCCTCGGGACCAAGCTCCGCAACACGGGGACCGCCTGGATCCTGGATGCGGAGGGGCGTTTCGCCGCCAACCCGGACGCGGACTACGCGACCCGCCTGAACCGGTGCCTTCCGTTCGGGGATGCCGAGATCGAGCTCACGGCGGTGCGCCAGCCGCTCAGCCAGATGGCGGAGCGGGGAGCCCACCGGGTGCCCCTGAAACGCGTGCTCAAGGACTACGAGGCCGGGGTGGGGATCCTTCGCTGCCTCGGCGAGCCCCTCGTCGTCGCCTTCCAGGTGCTCCCGGACCGAGGGTGGATCGTCGGTGTGGACGAACCCTACGCGGCGAGCTACAGCACGACGGCCAGCCTCAAGAAGTACATCCTGCTCACCTGCGGGATCCTGGGCGTCTCGATCCTGCTGAGCACGGCGCTGTCCTTCTCCTACGTGATCAAGCCGTACTACCGGGAGAAGCTGCAGCTCTCGGCGCGGATGGAGGCGGCCAACCGCAATCTGAAGAAGCTCCACGACGTCTCGGTGGGCATGCAGAAGTCCCTCGCCCTGGAGGACCGGATCGAGAAGATCCTCGGGTCCGCCCACGAGGTGCTCGGTCTCGACCGCATCTTCATCTTCCTGCCGAACCCGGAGGGCACGATTCTCGAGTGCAAGGGGGCCTTCGGCAACCGGGACGAGCCCATCGACGAGATCGCGCTCCCGGTGGACCGCACGGGAGGCGTCATCGCCCAGGCGTACCTCAAGCGCAAGACCTTCCGGGTGGCCAACACCCGGGACCTCCCCGGGGACCTGCGGCTCGCCCCTCCGTACTCCGAGGTGCACGCGCTGCGGAGCCGCAGCTTCGTGGTGCTCCCCATGGTCGTGGGGAACGAGTGCGTGGGGGTGGCCGCCCTCGACAACCAGCTGAGCAAGAAGCCCATCCCCGAAGAGGTCATCGAGGGGCTCGAACTCTTCACCAGCCAGGCGGCCGTTGCCATCGAGAACGCCAAGCTCTACGAGCAGCTGCGGATGTACGCGGACGAGTTGGAGATCACCGACCACCTCACGCAGCTCTTCACGTTCTTCCACTTCAAGAAGCTGCTCCAAGGGGAGATCGACCGCGCGAGGGTCTCCGCGCAGCCCGTCTGCCTCGCCCTGTTCAGCATCGAGAACTTCGCCCGGTACAACGAGCGTCTGGGGCACCGGCACGGCGACGACGTGCTGCGCCGCGTGGCCCAGACGATCCGCGACGGCGCCCGGAAGCAGGACATCATCGGCCGCTGCTTCGGGTCGACCTTCGCCGTGGTCTTCCCGGGGACCCCGGAGGAGGAGGCTTCGAGGCGGGTCGAGCAGATGCGCGTGCGGCTGGAGGGGCTGGGCTATCCGGGGGAGGAGGCGCTGCCCGAGGGACGCCTCCGGTTCCGTTGGGCGGTGGCTGCGTATGCCCGCGGAGAGGGGAGCACCGCCGAGGACTTCGTGTCGCAGGTGGTGGAGAAGTCCAAGAACCCCACCGCATGACCGGCTGCCACCGGAATCCGCTCCCGACGGTGGACGTGGTGATCCTGCGGGGCGCAGGCGTCGTGCTCGTGCGCAGGAGGAACCCTCCCCTGGGATGGGCCCTGCCGGGGGGCTTCGTGGACGAGGGGGAGGCGCTGGAGGCCGCCGCCGTGCGGGAGGCTCGGGAAGAAACGGGCCTCGACGTCCGTCTCCGGGAGCAGTTCTTCACCTACTCCGACCCGGGGCGCGATCCGCGCCGGCACACGATCACGACGGTATTCCTGGGCGAGGCCGCGGGAGAGCCGCGGGCGGGGGACGACGCCGCCGAGGCCCGCACGTGGCCGCTCGACGATCTGCCCGCGCCCCTCTGCTTCGACCACGCCCGCATCCTCGAGGACGTGCGACGCTACCTGGCCACGGAGCGCAGGCCGCGGCTCGAAGGGGTCAGTGGACCTTGAGGAAGCAGCACTCCGCGTAGGGACGGCCCGATCCGCAGGAGCACGGCGCCTGGTTATCCTGCCGGCCGGGTGCGCGTCCCTCCTCTCCCTCCTCCTGGCGGGCCTCTTCCTTCTCACGCTCCCAGCGCTCCTGGCGGCGGTCCATCTCCTCGGGGTCGTAGAACGCGAGCCAGTCCCGGCGGTAGTACTCCAGCGAGGCCTCCTGGGGTTCCCCGAGGAGTTCGTCGACCTCCCAGTCGTAGAAGACCCCCTGGTACTCGGGGTCCTCGCGCTTGCGGCGGGCCTCCTCCCGGCCGAACGCGACCAGCAGCTTCCGGTGCTTCCGGCACCGGAAGTCGAGCAGGATGTTCGCGGCGGTCTGGCGGAGGAAGACGGACTCCCCGTCGCCGGCGAGGATCTCCGCGGAGTAGCCGATCACCTCTTCGCTCAGGTGGGGCGCGGAGACCGCGAGCGCCGCCATGCCGGCGAGGGCAACCGACCGGGCCCCGGGTCCGGCGGTCACGTCGTGGGCCGCCGCGCGCAGGGGGTCGAACGCCGCGGCCCCGAGCCGTCCGAAGATGCTGGGGAGATCCTCCGTGACCCAGTCGCAATCGAAGGCGTCCGCCCACCGGAGCGCGGTGAGGAGGGGCACGAGGCACTCGTGGCGCTCCATGGCCCCCAGGGCGTAGGTGGCGTGGACCACGGCCCACCACTCGGGAAGGGGCTGGGTCCACGACGCCTTGTCCTGGACGATCTCGGCGAGAGCCGGCAGCAGCTGGGTTCCCCGGCGCAGGACCTCCTCCACGGCCTCCCGGGGGAGCCGGTCTCCCGAGGTGTAGAGGAGTTCGAGCAGTTCCGAGTCGCTCAGGGAGCGAAAGAGGGGGCCGGCGGACGCCATGGCGGCCGTCAGGCGGCGTCCAGGCGAGCCAGGGCCTCGCCGATGCGGGCGAGGCCCTTCTCGATGGTCCCGACGGAGGTCGCGTAGGAGAGGCGGACGTGGTCGTCGGAGCCGAACGGCGCGCCCGGCACGACGGCTACCCGGGCCTCTTCGAGGAGGTAGCGCGCGAGGGAGAACGAGTCTTCGATCCGGGTCTCCCCGTGCCTCCGGCCGTAGACGCCGGAGACGTTGGGAAAGGCGTAGAAGGCGCCCTGGGGGAGGGGGCAGTGCACCCCGGGCAGGCGGTTGAGCCCGTCCACGAGGATGTTGCGCCGCTCCGCGAACGCTCGGACCATTCCGTCCACGCACTCCTGGGGCCCCACGAGGGCCTCGGCCGCGGCCTTCTGGGCGAAGCTCGTGGGGTTGGACGTGGACTGGCTCTGGAGCTTCTCCATGGCGCCGATGAGGGCCGCGGGGCCAGCGGCGTACCCGATCCGCCAACCCGTCATGGCGTAGGTCTTGGAGACCCCGTTCACGATGACCGTGCGGTCCCGGAGCGCGGGCGCGGCCTCGAGGATTCCCACGAACGGCTGCGCCCCGTAGATCAGCTTCTGGTAGATGTCGTCGCTCACCACGACGATGTCGCGCTTGTCCAGCACGGAGGCGAGGGCGAGCAGGTCCTCGCGTGCGTACATCGCGCCCGTCGGATTCGAAGGGCTGTTGAGGACCAGGGCCCGCGTCCTGGGTGTGACCGCCGCCTCGAGGACCTCGGGACGCAGCCGGAAGCCGTCTTCCTCCCGGGTGGGGACGATCACCGGCGTCGCGCCGGCCACCTGGACCTGTTCGGGGTAACTCACCCAGTAGGGGGCCGGGATGATCGCCTCGTCCCCCTCTTCCAGGAGGGCCAGGAACAGGTTGAAGAGGGTGTGCTTCGCGCCGCAGGACGCGGTGACTTCCGATGCAGCGTAGCGGAGGCCGTAGTCCCGTTCCAGGCTCCGGCAGATCGCTCCCTTCAACTCCGCCGTGCCGCCCACGGGAGTGTAGCGCGTGTCCCCCGCCCGCAGCGCGTTCACCGCCGCCTCCACGATGTGAGAGGGCGTCGGGAAGTCCGGTTCGCCGGCCCCGAAGCCCACGACGTCGACGCCCTCGGCCTTGAGTTGCTTGGCCTTGGCGTCGATGGCGAGGGTTGCCGAGGGCTTGAGTTGTTCCGCGCGGCGGCTGAGCTTCATCCGAGGTTCCTCCTCACCTCACGGCCGGGCCGTGGCGGCGAACTTCCTCTGCATGGCTTCGATCACGACGGGCGGCGCGAGATCCTTGATGCAGGCTCCCAGGGCGAAGACCTCCTTGAGGATGCGGGAACTGACGTAGGAGTAGTTCTCGCGGGCGGCCATGAAGAAGGTGTCCGCCTGGGGGTAGATCTTGCGGTTCATCAACGCCATCTGGAACTCGTACTCGAAGTCCGAGACGGCCCGAAGACCGCGGACGACGACCCGGATCCCCTGCCCCCGGAGGTAATCCACCAGCAGGCCCTCGAAGCGGTCCACCTCCACCTTCGGGTGATCGGCGAAGACCTGCTGGATGAGGTCGATGCGTTCCTCCAGGGAGAACAGCGTCTTCTTCTCGCTGTTGACGGCCACGAGGACGATGAGCCGGTCGAAGACCTCCGCACCCCTTCGGATGATGTCCACGTGCCCGTTGGTGATGGGGTCGAAGCTGCCCGGGTAGACGGCGGTAGAGGTCACGAAACGGCTCCTGGTTGGGCGGAAAGCTGCACTTATACTGAACGCCCCCCGGGTTGTAAAGATGCCGCCCGGTCTCCTCCCGTCGGCCGGCCGCCGCTCGGCGGGCAGGCTTCGTCTCGTCCGCCGCCCCGCAGGAACCCGATCAGGTCCCGTGCCCGCCGCTCCAGGCCGGCCGCGTGGGACCCGCGCCAGTAGGCCTTCCGGCACCCGGGACAATACCAGAACTCTTCCGCGGACCACGCCACGTGGTCCGGCACGAAGCGGGCCCCTTCCGCCCCGGAGAGTCGGCGGAGCGGCTCGCTGCACGCGAGGCAGCGGGAGAAGGGTGCGACCGCCACGCTTCGGGGAAAAGAGCGGAGCACCTCCCGTACCTGCCCCTCCCGGTCCCGGCTGAGGACCCGGAGGTGGAGCAGGGACCCCGCCCGCCGGGCCAGGGCGGCGTCGCAGGTGATCAGGCGCAGGCCTTCCCGCTGGGCGAGGCCGAGGACGGCCGGGTCGTCCAGGCTGCCCGCGTACCGGGCGTCCAGGCCCAGGAGTCGCAGACCCCGCGCCACGTGTCCGAGCATGGCGTCCACGAGGAAGCGGGGCGGTGGGTTCGGTTCACCACGGGTCATGGCTGTCCACGGAGTCGGAGCCGACAGTGTACCGCGGAACCCCGGACCGGGTGCCAGAACCCGGCTCCGCTGAACCCGGCTCCGCTTGACGAATCCGCTCCCGTCGTGGTACCAAAACGTCGCCGCCTGGATCTGGAGTTCCGGACCGGGACGGGGACAAGAGGGCTCGGGAACCACGGAGCCCGACCGCTCGCATCGCGTTGCCCGAGAGGCTTCGCGAGTTCGCGCGCCCCCGGACCGTTCGGGGGGCGCGCGTTTCGTTTCGGACGGGAGGCGAGCGGCATTGGTGACGGTGGAGCGGGTTCGCGAGGCTCGGAACGCCTCCCGCGGGGCCAGGTCCCGGGGCGCGCGGGTCGGTCTGGTGCCGACCATGGGCTACCTCCACGAAGGCCACCTCGCGCTCGTTCGCCGGGCCAGGGAGTTGGCCGAGTTCGTGGTGGTGTCGATCTTCGTCAACCCGACGCAGTTCGGCCCGAACGAGGATTTCGAGCGCTACCCGCGCGACTGGGAGCGGGATTCGGGTTTGTGTCGGAGGGCCGGCGTCGACCTGGTGTTCGCACCGCCGGTCGATGAGCTCTATCCCGCGGGGGCGCAGACCTGGGTGTCCGTCGAGGACCTCTCCGGGCCCCTGTGCGGCGGGAGTCGGCCGGGCCACTTCCGGGGGGTCGCCACGGTCGTGGCGAAGCTGTTCCACGCCGTGGAGCCCGACGTGGCGGTCTTCGGGGAGAAGGACTACCAGCAGTTGCAGGTCATCCGCCGCATGGCGCGCGACCTGCTGATGCCGGTTCGCGTCGAGGGGATCCCGATCGTGAGGGAGGAGGACGGCCTCGCCCTCTCGAGCCGCAACGTGTACCTCACGGGCGAGCAGCGGGTGCAGGCCCTTTCACTCTCCCGCGCGCTCGCACGGGCCCAGGATCTCGTGTCGGCGGGCGAGGAGCGGGTCGCCCCGATCCTCCACGAGGTGCGGCGCGTCCTGGAGGGGGCCGGGGTGCGGGTGGAGTACGCGGAGATCCGGCACCCGGAGACCCTGGCTCCGGCGGAGTCCGTACGTCCTCGGGCGGTGCTCGCCCTGGCCTGCGTCGTAGGCGCGACGCGGCTGATCGACAACCGAATCCTCGAGACCCCCGGAACGGCGGGCGGGGAGGTGGAGAGATGACTCGCTGCATGCTGAAGGGCAAGATCCATCGGGCCACGGTCACCGGGGCCGATCTGCACTACGAGGGCAGCATCACGGTGGACCGCGCGCTGATGGACGCCGCGGACATCCTGCCCTACGAGGAGGTCCGAATCTACAACGTCACGAACGGCGAGCGGTTCGAGACCTACGCCATCCCAGGCGCACCGGGCAGCGGAGAGGTGTGCATCAACGGGGCGGCGGCCCACAAGGCGTCCGCCGGGGACATCGTCATCATCGCGTGCTTCGCCCACGCGAAGGAAGAGGAGGCCCGGGCTTGGAAGCCGAGCCTCGTGTACGTGGACGCCGCGAACCGCAAGGTTCAGCGGGAGGCAGCCTGAGCAGCCCGCAGCTCCTCACGGCCCCCTGGGTCATCCCGATCGAGGGCCCCCCCATCGAGGACGGGGCCCTCCTCGTTTCCGGAGGTCGGGTCGCCGGGGTGGGGGCGAGGCGCGAACTGCTCGCCTCCCACCCGGGTGCGGGCCGCGTCGACCTGGATGGGTGCGCCCTCCTGCCGACCCTGGTGAACGCGCATGCCCATCTGGAACTCACGGCGTTCGACCGCATCGCCCCGGGGCCCGACTTCGTCGGCTGGTTGCTGGAGGTGATCGAGCGGAAGCGCGCGGCTGCGGCGGAGCAGTACCGGCGTGGGGTGTCGGCCGGCGCGCTGGAGTGCCTCCGCCGAGGCCAGGGGGTCGTGGCCGACGTGCTGTCGGCGGTCGGCGCCGCGGACGCGTACCCCCGAAACGGTCCGCGCTGCCTCGTGTTCCCCGAGGTGATCGCGGCCCAGGAGCACTCCGTGGCGGCGGCCCTCGCGCGCGCTCTCTCCGCGGTGCCCGCGTGTCGGGAGGCTTTCGGGGGGATCGCTCCCCACGCGCCGTACACGGCGTGCGCCGCCGCCTATGTCGAGACGTGGCGGTCGGCGACCCAGCGGGGTGGGCGGCTCATGACCCACCTGGCCGAGAGTGCCGAGGAGGTCCGGTTCTGCGCGGCCGGAGACGGCCCCATCGCCGACCGGCTCTACGGGGCGCTTCCGATCCCTCCTCCTCCCGCGCCGGGATCCCATCCCCTCGAGTGGTTGGACGGGTTGGGCGTGCTGGGCCCCGACACGATCGCGGTCCACGCCGTCCATCTCTCGGAACGCCACGTGGCGCTCCTGGCGGCTCGGGGGGCCGGAGTGGTCCTGTGCCCCCGGAGCAATCGGAACCTGGGCGTGGGGGTCGCTCCCGGCCGCGAACTGTTGGACGCCGGCGTGCGGGTGGGGCTGGGCACGGACAGCGTGCTCTCCTCGGGCGGGTTGGACCTGTGGGACGACGCGGTGGCCGCCGTGGAAGACTACGGATGGTCGCCCGCGGAGGCAGTCGGGGCAGCGACCTGCGGGGGTGCGTCCGTTCTGGGCTCGGCGGGGGGAGACGGCGTTCTGGCGCGGGGGCGGCGCGCTGATATACTGGCCGCGCGGTTGGGCGAGGGCAGGGGCGTCTGGGACCGCCTGCTGGCGGCGCCCCGGGCCGAGGTCCTGTGGCTTTCGGGAGAGATCGTCTACGACCGGGTCGCCCGCTTCGCGCGGACGGATGAACCCCCACCCCGAGGAGGTCCGAGTCGCCCATGATCTTTCGAGGGCTGTGGGGGCATCTGCGTTTCCAGACGAGGAGGCATTTCCTCACCGGACTCCTCGTGATCGTGCCCCTGGGAATCACCTACTACGTCGTGTCGGCCATCGTCCGGTTCATGGACCAGACCCTGGCGATCCTGCCGCCCCGCTTCCATCCCGACACCTACCTGCCGTTCCGGATCCCGGGTCTGGGCGTGATCCTCACGATCCTGATCATCCAGGTCGTGGGGATGCTCGGCGCGAACCTGTTCGGCCGGTCGATCGTGGGGGCCTACGAACAGGTCCTCGACAAGATCCCGGGGGTGCGGTGGCTGTACCTGGCGATCAAGCAGCTTCTCGAGCAGATGATCTCGGACGACTCGCGGCGGTTCCGCCGGGTGGTGCTCGTCGAGTATCCGCGTCGGGGGATCTACAGCCTGGCCTTCGTGACGGGAGTGAGCCGGGGAGAGGTGCAGGACAAGACGACCGAGCGCGTCATCAACGTGTTCCTCCCCACCACGCCCAATCCTACGTCCGGCTTCTACCTGCTCGTGCCGGAGCAGGACACGGTGCCTCTGGACATCCCGGTGGACGACGCGTTCAAGCTCATCATGAGCGCGGGCATCGTGGGCGGCGGACCCAGCAAAGAAAAAGCCCACGCCGGCGAACCGGCGCGGGCTTCCCAGTCGGAGGAGGCGAAATCCTAGCGCTTCCGGCTCATGCGCTTGCTCGCCTTCAGGGGGTTCATCATCTTCTGGACCTTTTCCTCTTCGAGCTTGATGTGGGTGGCCAGGTTGCACAGCCCCAGGGTCCAGCGCTTCTCCGGGGCAGGGTAGGACGTGCAGTACTGGCCGGTCGGCCACTCCTCCACGCGGGCGCACCCCTCGCACTTCTCCACCACCCCGCGGCACTCGCCGCCCAGGAACGTGCACCCCTGGACGCCCCAGAAAAAGCAGTCCTTGTCCTTCTTCACGGTCTGACAGAGCATGGTTGCCTCCCACTCGTTCACGGCCCCGGGGGCCGGCGGATTCCGGAAAGTGCGAAAGTCTAGCCCCGAGAGCCTGTTCCTGTCAATCGTCTCCCAGGTGCGGGAGGCGGTGGAGCGCGCCGGGTTGTGGGGCCGAGGCCTCCTCGTGGCGCTCTCCGGAGGGCTCGACTCCGTGTGCCTCCTGCACCTGCTGCGGGAGACGTCGGCCGGGGGGAAGATCGTCCTCGAGGTCGCCCACGTCGACCACGGTCTGCGGCCCGATTCGGCCGAGGACGCGTCGTTCTGCGAAACGCTGGCCGGGCGGATGGGTCTTCCGTTCCACCTCCTGCGCGCGGATCGGGCCCGGCTCGGCGGGGGGCGCGGGGTCCAGGCCGGGGCCCGAGCCCTGCGGCGAGGCTGGCTCGAGCGGGTGCGGAAGGAGCGCCGGCTCGCCGCCGTCGCCCTCGGCCACCACGCGGACGACCAGGTGGAGACGGTCCTGTACCGCCTGGTGCGGGGCACCGGGCCCCGGGGGATGAAGGGCATGGAAGAGTGGGCGGCGCCCTACCTTCGCCCCCTCCTCCGGCAGCGGCGGCAGGACCTGGAGCGCCTGGCGGCGGAGCAGGGGTGGGCCCACCGGGACGACCCCACGAACCGGGAAGCCCTCTACGCGCGGAACCTGCTCCGCCTGCGCGCTCTCCCGGTGCTCCGGGCCGTCCATCCGGGTGCGGACTCCGCGGTCGTCCGGGTCGCGAGGCTGCTGGCGGAGGACGACCGGTACCTCTCCGACCTGGCCGGCCGGACGTGGGCCGAGGTCGCCGCCGCCGAACCGGAGGGCTTCCGCATCCCGGTCCGGGTCCTGCTCGGGATCCCCCCGCCTCTCCGGCGCCGGCTGTACCTGACCGCCTGGGGGCAGGTCGGGTGCGACACCGAGGTGCTCGAGGCGCGCCACCTGGAGGACGTCGACCGGTTGCTCTCCCCGGGGCGCTCCCAGCGGCGCGCCCCGGTGCCGGGGCCGGGTGCGTTCGCGGCGTGCTACGGGGATCTGTGGATCCTCCGCGGCGAGGCCCTCGTCTCCGAACCGGTGGAGGTCCGGGTCGTGCCCGGGCAGGGGGCGGCCGTAGAGCCGCTGGGGCTGGAAGCGCGCTGGGGAGGTTCGCCCCCCGCGGACCGCCCGGCGGTCGCGGTGCCGGCGGGGAGGGGCGCCGGAGGGCTGGTGCTGCGTTCGTGGAGGCCCGGGGACCGGTTGGAACGCTCGGGGGGCGCCGCGGTCAAGGTGAAGGACCTCCTCATGCGGGCGCGCCTCCCCCCGTGGCGGCGGTCCCGGTCCCTCCTCGTGGAGGACGCGGAGGGGATCTTCGGTGTCCTGGCGGGCGGCCGGGCCTGGGCGCGGCAGGAGGAAGGCGACGGGTGGGTGTGGCTCCAGGAGCCGGGAGCGCAGGGGACGTGACCGCCTCGCGGAGAAGGCCCGTTGGGATGCCCCCGGGGGCCGCCCGGGGAACCGTTCGCGCCCGCCGAACGGGCCTCCCAGAGCCGAAAACCGTTGTTGTGCCCGCCGGCCGTGTGATACTTAAATCGTTTCCTCGTACCCGTTTGGCCCCGGAAACCGGCAAGTCCTCTTGGGAGTAATCTGAATGGCGGTCGCCACCCGGCCGATGAGGCCTTTCTTCCGAAACCTGGCCCTCTGGCTCCTGATTCTGCTGATCCTGCTCCTGGTGTTCCAGTTGTTCCCGGGCAACGAGCCCGTGCGCCACTCCGTGACGTACACCGACTTCCTGGAGGCGGTGGAGCAGGGCCGGGTGGCGGAGGTCACCCTGCAGGGCCGGGAGATCTTCGGGCTGTACACCGACCGCACAGCGTTCAAGACGTTCAGCCCGGACGACCCCGACCTCGTGCAGAACCTGCGGGCGGCCAACGTGTCGATCGTGGCGAAGCCGGAGCGGGAGTCGCCGTGGTACATGACGATCCTGATCTCCTGGTTCCCGATGCTGCTGCTGATCGGCGTGTGGATCTTCTTCATGCGCCAGATGCAGGCGGGCGGGGGCAAGGCGATGAGCTTCGGGAAGAGCCGGGCCCGCCTGCTCACCCAGGACGAGAAGAAGGTCTCATTCGCCGACGTGGCGGGCATCGACGAGGCCACGGAGGAGGTCGGGGAACTCGTCGAGTTCCTCCGGACCCCGAAGAAGTTCACGAAGCTCGGAGGGCGGATCCCCAAGGGCGTGCTCCTGATGGGCCCGCCGGGCACGGGGAAGAC
>CAZGRT010000112.1:0-2138 GCA_964528225.1 uncultured Thermodesulfobacteriota bacterium
GACTTCGAGACCCTGGGGGTCTCCCCGGACGCCGACGCCGAGGAGATCCGACGCGCGTACCGCGAGCTGGTGAAGAAGTACCATCCCGATCGGGTGGCCCATCTGGGAGACGAATTCAAGCAGCTCGCCCACCGCAAGTTCCTGGAGGTGCAGGAGGCCTACGAGAGGATCCGTCCGGCGGGCGGGTAGGCTTCGCGGGCGGCGGACGGCCGAGGGCAGGAAATCGGAGAGGGCTCCCCGGGGGGAGCCCTCTCCGCGTAACGGGATCCGCTCCCGATCAGGCCGCGCGAACGTTGGCGGCCTGGGGTCCCTTCGGGCCGTCCACGACGTCGAACTCCACTTCCTGCCCCTCCGCGAGGGTCTTGAACCCCTCCATCTGGATGGCGGAGAAGTGGACGAACACGTCCGGGCCGTTCTCCTGGGACACGAAGCCGTAGCCCTTCTGGTCGTTGAACCACTTCACCGTGCCTTTCGCCATGAGCTTGCCTCCTCTTGTATCGCCGGGCTCTCCGCCCGTTGAAGCGCGTCGACCGTGACGCCAGAAGATGCCCAGGAGGTCGAGCCCCGCGGTCTCCCGATCCATCCTGCGGAAAGGGGGGCCGGACAATGCCCGCCTCTCCCGCGGAAGCGAGGCGAGAGATTGCGCCGGTCCGCTGTCAACCCCTCGCCGGCAGGGTACTTTCCGGATCCGTGGGAGAGGAGGACCGACTCCTTCCGGCCGCGCTTGGGGCGGCAAGCCCCGGACGGATCGGAGCCGTTCGGCAGGGCAGGGGGAGGCGGCCTGCCGCCTTGACACCCCGGCGACGTTTCCGATAGCTTCAGCGTTTCTTTTCCGCCTGGACGTTCGGAGGGACCATGCTGGATGAAAAGATCCCCTTCGGCCTGACCTTCGACGACGTTCTCCTTGTGCCCGCCGCCTCGGACATCCTGCCCGACCAGGTGGACGTGAGCACCTGGCTCACGCCCAAGATCCGCCTCAACATTCCCCTGCTCAGCGCGGCGATGGACACGGTGACCGAGGCCCGCACCGCCATCGCCATGGCCCAGGAGGGGGGCATCGGCATCGTCCACCGGAACCTCACCGTCGAGGAGCAGGTGGCCGAGGTGGAGAAGGTCAAGAAGTCCGAGGCGGGGATGATCGTCGACCCGATCACCGTGGGCCCGGACCGCAAGGTGGCCGACGCGGTCGAACTCATGGCCCGCTACCGGATCAGCGGGGTTCCCATCACCGACGAGGAGGGCCACCTGCTCGGCATCCTCACCAATCGGGACCTTCGGTTCGAGAAGAGCCTGGACCGGCCGGTGAGCGAGGTGATGACCCGCCGCAACCTGGTGACCGTTCCACCGGGGACCACCCTGGAGCAGGCGAAGGAGATCCTCCACGAGCACCGCATCGAGAAGCTCCCGGTGGTGGACGAGCACTTCGTCCTGCGGGGTCTGATCACCATCAAGGACATCGAAAAGGCCCGGCGCTACCCCCACTCCTGCAAGGACCCCATGGGGCGGCTGCGAGTGGGTGCGGCGGTCGGGGTGGGGGCGGACCGGGATGCGAGGGTGGAGGCCCTTCTCCGGCACGGGGTGGACGTGCTCGCTGTGGACACGGCCCACGGGCACTCCACCATGGTGGTCGAGGCCGTGCGCGCGATCAAGGCCCAGTGGCCCGAGGCCCAGGTGATCGCCGGGAACGTGGCTACGGGCGAGGCCACCGAGGCGCTGATCGCCGCCGGAGCGGACGCGGTGAAGGTGGGCGTGGGGCCCGGCTCCATCTGTACGACCCGCGTCGTCGCAGGCGCGGGCGTGCCCCAGGTGACCGCGGTGGCCGAGGCGGCCCGGGTGGGGGACCGGAAGGGCGTTCCCGTCATCGCCGACGGCGGCATCAAGTACTCTGGGGACGTGACCAAGGCCCTGGCGGCGGGAGCCTCCTCCGCGATGATCGGGAGCCTCTTCGCGGGCACAGAGGAGAGCCCCGGGGAGCTGATCCTCTATCAGGGACGCTCCTACAAGGTGTACCGGGGCATGGGGTCCGTGGGGGCCATGAAGAGGGGCAGCCGGGACCGGTATTTCCAGGGCCTTCGGGACGAGTCGGAGCTGGTCCCGGAGGGCATCGAGGGCCGGGTCCCGTACCGGGGCTCCATCTC
>CAZGRT010000113.1:0-1656 GCA_964528225.1 uncultured Thermodesulfobacteriota bacterium
AGAACCTCACCTTCACCGACCCCGGCCGGCGGGTGGCCGTGGTGCTCCGGCCCTGCGAGGCCCGGGCCGCGGTGGAGTTGATCAAGCTCAAGCAGATCACGCCCGGGAACCTGACCTTCGTCACCGTGGACTGCCCGGGCACCTTCGAGCTCAAGGCCTTCCACGAGTCCGGGAAGGACGCCGCCGCCGCGAGCGGGGAACTCCTGGGCGCCATGGCCGCGGGCGCGCCGGGCGCGAACGGGGTCCCCTTCCGCACCGCCTGCACGGTGTGCGAGCGGCCCTCGGCGGAGTGGGGCGGCCTCCGGATCCACGCCTTCGGGGCGAACGCGGCCGAGGCGCTGGGGGTGGAGGCCGAGGACGAAGTGGCGGGCGCCCTGGAGGGCGCGGGGCTGCTGGCCTTCGACGGGGCCGGCGTGGACGCCCGCGCGAAGGTGGTGGCCGATCTGGTGGCCGCACGGACCAAGGCCCGGGACGCGCTCTTCGCGGCGTTCCAGAAGGACGCGAAGGGCCTCGGCGGCTTCAAGAAGGCCTTCGCCACCTGCATCCGCTGCTACAACTGCATGGAGAACTGCCCCATCTGCTACTGCAAGCTGTGCATCTTCAAGACCCCCACCTTCGATCACCCCGGGGAGCTCTACGCCCGCTGGGCGGAGCGCAAGGGGGCCCAGAAGATGCCGGCCGAGACCACGCTCTTCCACCTCACGCGCCTCAACCACATGGCGACGTCCTGCATCGGGTGCGGGCTGTGCGACACGGCCTGCCCCATGGGGCTGCCGGTGGCGAGCCTGTTCCGCGCCGTGGCCCGGGGCGTCCAGGGCATGCTGGAGTACGAGCCGGGCCGGAGCCTGGAGGACCCCATCCCCCTGACGGTCTTCCGCGAGGACGAGTTGGAAGAGGAGTCGGGGGCGTTCAACTAGCGGGTAGCTGTCAGCGATCCGCTGTCAGCTTGGAGCGAGAAAGACAAGACCCACAGATCGAGGTGAAGGCTGAAAGCTGACAGCTGAGAGCCGACTCTAGGAGGCCAGATCCATGAGTGCAGCAGAGACCGTGAAGCAGAAGACCATCGCCAGCGGCGACCGGACGATCCTGCCCGAGGGCGCCAAGATGATCCCCGTGTACGTCATGGGGAAGAAGTACCTGCTGCCCGAGACCCTGACCATCCAGAAGGCCATCGAGTACGCGGGCTACCAGTTCATCCGCGCCTGCGGGTGCCGGGGCGGCATCTGCGGGGCCTGCCCCACGGTGTGGCGGGTGATGGGGGACTACCAGCTGCACTTCGGCCTCGCCTGCCAGACCGTGATCGAGGAGAACATGGTGCTGGCCCAGCTCCCCTTCTTCCCGGCGAACAAGGCCGTGTACGACCTGGAGGAGCTCTCCCAGATCGGCGACGCGGTGGGGATGCTCTACCCCGAGGTGATGAAGTGCGTGGGCTGCAACACCTGCACCCGGGCGTGCCCCATGGAGATCGACGTCATGGAGTACATCAACGCGGGGATGCGGGGCGACGTGTCCCGAGCCGCGAGGGTGAGCTTCGACTGCATCCAGTGCGGCCTGTGCTCCGCCCGCTGCCCGGCCCAGATCGCCCACTACCACGTGGCCCAGCTCTGCCGCCGGCTCTACGGCCGGTACGTCCTGCCCCGGGCCGAGCACCTGGGG
>CAZGRT010000114.1:0-1752 GCA_964528225.1 uncultured Thermodesulfobacteriota bacterium
CTACCCCGCCGGGCGGATCGACGTGCAGGGCGATCTGCTGCGGTTCCTCGAGGAGACCAACCGGGCCTGGTACCGGGCGGGGGGATTCTCCTCGTCGGGGGGAAGGGCCGTGGGGTGGCTGCGCCGGCCGAGGGGCAACACCCCCGAGGCCGCCCGGGAGAACGTCCACCACCACTACGACCTCGGCAACGACTTCTACCGGCTCTGGCTCGACGAGCAGATGGTCTACACCTGCGCCTACTACGCCGATCCGGACGCGACCCTCGAGGAGGCCCAGACCGCCAAGCTGGACCACGTGTGCCGAAAGCTCCGCCTGCACGCCGGCGAGCGCGTGGTCGAAGCCGGGTGCGGGTGGGGGGCCCTGGCACTGTACATGGCGCGGGAGTACGGCACCCGGGTGCGGGCCTTCAACGTGAGCCGTGAGCAGGTAGCGTGGGCCCGGGACCGGGCCGCGGCACAGGGCCTGGCCGGCCGCGTCGAGTTCGTGGAGGACGACTACCGCAACATCGGCGGGCGCTTCGACGCCTTCGTCTCCGTGGGAATGCTCGAGCACGTGGGGCGGGACCACTACGGGGACCTGGGCGGCGTGGTCCACCGCTGCCTGGAGTCGTCCGGCCGGGGCCTGCTCCACTTCATCGGCCGGAACCGCCCGGCCCCGCTCCACCGCTGGGTCGAACGCCGGATCTTCCCCGGAGGCTACCCCCCGACCCTGCGGGAGATGCTGGAGGTACTCGAGCCCTACGACTTCTCGGTGCTCGACGTGGAGAACCTGCGGCTCCACTACGCCCGCACCCTGGAGCACTGGCTGCAGCGCTTCGACCGGAACGCGGAGCGCGTCCGCGCCATGTTCGACGAGCGCTTCGTCCGGGCGTGGCGGCTCTACCTGGCGGGGTCCGTCGCCAGTTTCGCCACCGGCAGCCTCCAACTCTTCCAGGTGCTCTTCTCCCGCCCGCTGGACAACGCCCTCCCCTGGACCCGCGCCCACCTCTACACCTGAGGCGAGGGCACGTGGACACCTGCGACGTCCTCGTCGTCGGCGGCGGCCCCGCCGGCTCCTCCTGCGCCCGGGGCCTCGCCGCGGGGGGCCTGGACGTGGTGGTCCTCGACCGGGCCGCCTTCCCCCGACACAAGATCTGCGCCGGCTGGGTCACACCCCGGGTCTTCGCCACCCTCGGCGTGGACCTCGGGGAGTACGGCGAGGGCCGCACGCTCGAGCCCTTCACCGGGTTCCGCCTGGGCCTCTGGGGCGGGCCCAGGGTCGAGGTGCGCTACTCGAAACCGGTGAGCTACGGCGTGGTGCGGGCCGAGTTCGACCACTTCCTGCTGCGCCGCTCGGGCGCCCGGCTGCGCCTGGGCGAGCCCCTGGAGCACCTGGAGCGCGCCCGGGGCCGCTGGGTCGCCAACGGGGCGATCGCCGCCCCGTTGGTGGTGGGGGCCGGTGGCCACGCGTGCCCGGTGGCCCGGCACGTGGGCGCCCGGGGCGGTTCGGCCGTGGCCGCACGGGAGGCCGAGTTCCCGGCAAAGGGGCGAGTCCGCGGGGCGGACCCGGCGACCCCGGAGCTCTGGTTCACCCCGGACCTGCGCGGCTACGGGTGGTGCCTCCGGAAGGGCGACCGCCTGAATGTGGGGCTCGGCCTGGAGGACGCCAGGGACCTCAACGAACAAGCATCCAGATTTCATGTTCTGCTTTCAGAAATCGTCGGATGTCGCCTTCCTGACAGCGAAACATGGGATGGCTGCGCCTACCGCCTC
>CAZGRT010000115.1:0-9478 GCA_964528225.1 uncultured Thermodesulfobacteriota bacterium
GTCCTGTCTTGGCCCTGCAGGAGGGGGCTCTCGCAGTGTGTTGGGCCACTTCGCCTCCACGGTGTGCGTTCCACGCGGCCTCGCCGGGAGAGGATACCCCGATTCGGTTCGTACGGAAGACCGCACGGGCGCGTCTACGACCCGTTCCAGGGTCTGCGGTCCGTCAGGCTCCCCCCGGCCCGGCGCGACGCAGCACCCCGAACGGACGCCCCGCGAGACCGTGAACCGCTCCTTCCCGGGGGAAGTACCGTCGGAGGGTCGGAGGACGAAACGCTCATGCCCGCCGCGAATTCCCGAGATAGATCGCGAGCAGTGCCACCCCCGCCCCCGTCAACTCCGTCGCCGTCGTGGGGCGGGCGAAGACGACCATGTCCCAGACGAACGTCATCGTGGGCTGGACGAGGAGCAGCAATCCCGCCTTCGACGCGTCGGTGGCGGCGAGCCCGCGGGTGATCAACATCCAACCGGCCGCTTGGCAGAGTACGCCGTAGGCCAGCAGCGCCCCCCAACTCCCTGCGTCGGGGATGACGAAGCTCTCGCCGCTCCTGGCCGTTTCCACCGCCAGAAAGGCTGCCGTCAGGAAGGAGACCACCGCCAGGAGTCCCTGCGCCGACCCCGCCCCGGGGCGCCGCTGGGCCTGCCGCAGGCACAACAGGTAGCCGGTGTAGGCCAGCGCGGTGAGCACCCCGAAGACGACCCCCCAGCGGTAGCGGGGGCCGAGTTCGGCGAAATCCATCCCCACGAGCAGCGCCAGCCCGGCAACCGCCAGGGGCAGCGAGAGATAGAAGCGCCATTCGGGCCGCTCGCCCAGGGCCCACACCCCCGCTGCTGCCATGAAGAAGACCTGGAAGTTCGCCAGGATCGTCGCCAGCCCGGGTCCGACGTAATGGATCGAGTGGTGCCAGAAGCCCAGGTCCAGGGCGAAAAATGCGCCCGCCGCGCCCGCCCAGCAGAACCCGCGGCCGTCGAACCGCAGCCCCTTCGTCCGGACGAGTTCCACCGCCGCCAGGCACACCCCGCCGAAGAGCACACGATAGAAGCCCGAGGCGACGGGCCCCGTGGCCGACACCTTGACGAAGACCGCCGAGAAGCTGATGAGAAAGCCTCCCGCCAGAACCTTCAGGGCGCCGCCCCTATCGGCGAAGACGGTAGCCGTGTCCCTCATCGCCCCACTGTCCCCCTCCCCCGGCCCTGCCCGGATTCCGTCGTCCTCTCTCTCCCGCCAGCATCGCGTCCCACTCCCTCCGGAGAGCTTCCGTCGGGAAATCCAGCAAGCGGGACGCCATCTCCCTACAAGAGCGCACGGCGGGACACCCGTCACCGATCTCCGGTCGAAGCGGTCGACCCGCGAGCCCTCCTCCCGAAAAGATCCCTGCCGGCGCGCCAAAGGCGATCCTGCCCTCCTTGATCTCTCCGCCGCAATTCGCGGCCGGTAAGGCTTCGAACAGGACCTCGCGTGTCAAGAATGGGCCGTGGTTGGACGATATCTCTTCCGCCGGGGGGCATCTCCTAAAGAAAGCAGCTCGTTCATGGTCCGTGAGCCGGCCCTCCGTGACTCGGGTTGGATCGGAGATCTTCGACGTGATCCGCGCTGGAAGGAAGGGCTTCTCGCGACGATGCGTTTTCGCGGCGACGAGTGGCCTGCGATCACCGGTGACCTATCCCTGGGGGGCGCCAAGATCGCCCTGCACTCGGCCGTGCCGTTTGTCGGAGAACCGGTTGCGCTGGCGATCGCCTTCGAGAAGCAGATCCTCGAGGTGCGAGGCGTCGTCCAGAACGTCCAGGAGAAACCCTGGGGCAGCATCGCCGGCATCCAGTTCGAGGAGAATGCGCATACCCACCTCGCCCGTCGGTGCCTCGCCCGGATCCGCACACCCGCCGCCCGTGAGGTCGAACCGCCCGAGTCCGGTGCCCCGGTTGAGGGCCCCGCCGTCCAGATGGGCGGGGGGGAGACCCCTGTGATCGCGAGCGTGGAGGTGCGAACGAACCGGTACTTCCGTTTCACGGTGGAAGGGCCGATCGACGGGCCGGGCCTCTTCGAGTCCTGCCTTCGCGTCGGCGCGCTCTTCGGGACCAAGGGACCGCGCAATCTTTTCGTGGACGTGCGTCGGGTGGATTGGTCCGCCGCCTCTGCCGAGTTTCCCCACCTTGCCCCGGCATTGGACCACCCGGCCGGCATCCACATTTTCCTTCTGTGCCGCCCCGACGACCCCGGCGCCCGCTTCCTGGAAACCGTCGCGGCAAACCACGGAGTCCACCTCCAACGCTTCCAGGACGAGGCGGAAGCCCTGGCAGCAGTTGAGGTGTAGACCGAAACGATCCGCGCCCGCCCCCACGTCGGGGTGCCCGGCGAGAGCCGAGGCACGGAGAGCCAGGCGCTCTCGACCGTGCATTCCGCTGGTGGGTCTTACAGTCTGCGGACCACTCGGGCGGTGTCCTCCACCGGCGGCGGCAGGTCGGAGGGAACCAGGACAGAGGAGCCGAGGAGGGAACCGACGCGCTCCCTCCACTCCGCGTGGGATGCCGCGGCCATCCTCCGCCCGTCGAACCGCGCCAGGGAGTTGCCTCGGATGACCCGGCGGAGCTCCTCCACGTACTCCCCTCGCCGCACCGAGTAGCGCTCCAGGCCCCCGGCCAGCACCGAGCCGTCCAGCGGCCGGCCCCCCTGGCGCATCCCGTGGCGCAGGTTCCTGAAATCGGCGTAGGCCCAGAAGGTGTTGAGATTCCGGAAGTACGCGCGCACGGCTTCGGCGAGCCCCTCGAAGCGGGCCACCGAGTAGTTCGCACCCTCCGGGCGGAGCAGTGGTGTGATCCCGGCGGTCGCGGAGAAGACCCACTGTCCGAAGACGCTGCTCCCGACGCCCGCAAAGCGCGAGGATCCCCACGCCGACTCCACGGCCGCCTGTGCCAGGGCCAGGCTCGGAGGGATCACGTCCACCCGCCGGAGCAGTTCGTGGATCAGAGCTTCGGAACCCTCCCGGTCCAGATCCTCGGGTCCCACCTCCACGCGGTACCGCTCGGCCAACTCCCGTAGGAGGCGCTGCGTGTCGCTCTCGGAGGAACCCGCGTCTCCCCGCCTCGCCTCCAAGGCAGCTTCGAGCCGGTCGCGGTCGTGACGCGCCTGGCGGTTGGCGGCGAGCACGTGGGGCAGCAGGCCGCGAAGGAACACCCGCTTGCGGCGCCGGGTCTCCAGGTCCTCCATGTCCTTCGGGAACTTCCGGGGGGCGAGGTTGGGCGCCGCGGCTTCTCCCCCGGGCCGGGACCACGCGAGATCGAGGATCTCCACGAGCCGTTTCGCCGACGCGGCTTCAAAGGTGAAGAGTGTCCGGGCAGGACGGAAGGAGGCGCCCGAGCCCGGAGCGGGCTCGTCCCCAAGCCCCCCCCAGCGGCTCAGGACGCCGACGCCGCCGACCCCGAGGCAGAGGACCACCGGAAGAACGAGCGCGACTCTGTGCACCAAGCCCTGAGCTCCTACCCCGAAGTGGACGAACCCGCCCGGCGGCCCCACGCACCCCTATCCTCCCCTCCGGAGCGCGTGCGGTACCGGAGGCATGGAACGACAGAACGGGCTGGGGGGTCAAGAGAAGCCCCGGGGCATCTCTCGACGCCCCGGGGCGGGTTCAGCGGTCTCGCTGAGCAGTTGCGGGCCAGTAAGGAGCAGCGTTCAGTCGCGCAGGCGGTGGTCGCTGTGATCCCAATCCCGCAGGTGCCGGGCGACGTCGAGCATGGAGAGATCGTCGTGGCAGTCCCGACAGCCCCTGCCGGTGCCCGACGCGTAGGAGGTGCGCGTGTGGACGCGGAAGTACGACGGGCTGTGCACGTTCCGCTCCACGTCACTCGGGAAGTCGAAGCGCCGGTGGCAGTCGAGGCACTGCAGATCGAGGCTGCTCGGGTGTTTCGTGTGGGACGCGTAGTCGTCCCCGAACCGGTGGCACGAGAGACAGTAGTCGTTCATGGTCGGGGGCGCCTCGGGCTTTCGCCCCATGTCGATGCCGCAGGTGTCGCAGGTAGGCGGCGGGCCCTCCCCGAGTCGCGAACTCCACTCCCGGAACTGGCGCAGGAACGACTCCCGCGCCGTCTCCCCGTCCGCGACCTTGACGGGCCAGTACACCGCCGCGAGGTCGCCCCCCGCAACGTAGCCCGCGGCGAACATCAGCCGTCCGGTCGGATCCTTGCCCCGCACGTGACACGAGGCGCACAGGAGATCCTTCTGGTCCCGACTCCACCGCGCCGGGTTGGCGATGAACCCGGTGCCCCGGGACTCGGCGTGCTCCCGCCCGGGGCCGTGGCACGCCTCGCACCCCACCGCGTGCTCCACGTAGCTCCCGTCCTCGGCGTCGTAACGGGTCGTGTGGCAGCCGATGCAGTAGGTCCCGTAGGGCTTCTTCTTCCAGGACCACGCGTCGATCGTCTCCCAGCGGTGGCTCGCCACCGACCACACCTTCGGCATCACGTAGAGCTCACCCTCGATCTTCTTCACGTACCGCTGGTACCAGTGACCCCCGATGGCGAACTCGATCTCCTCGGGGGAGAAGCCGAGCCCCTCCTGCCCGAAGTCGCCGAGAAGCCCCTCGGCGGTGTGCCGGCTGTCGGTGATCACCGTGGCGTGGTAGGTCTCCCGCCAATCCTCGTAGTGACCCCGATGGCACTCGCCGCAGCGCTGCGAACCGGTGTAACTCTCCAACGGTGGCAGGCTTCCCCCCGCCGCCACGCTCGCTGCCAGCACTACCCACGACGCCACGAGCCATCGTCTCCGCATCGCTCCCTCCGCGTTTCCCATCCGGGTCCCCTTCCCTGGGAGAGGGCGGCCAGAGCCGCCACGCCCGTCGCGGACCGGAACCACAGCAACAGCCGTGCCAAACGCACGGCCCCCCGGTTTATGCCGAATCGGGAAGCGTCGGCAAGGGGCTCTGCTTCGAGGTCCCCGTCAGGACGGGCGAGGATACGAAATCGGAACCGATCGCGTCCTGGAGCACTTCTCCGGTGGTAGGAGGTGGCGACCGAGTCGAGTCCACACGACTCTCCGCCGGGAATCCTCCGCACCCGGGGTCCCCGGACCGAGGACCCGCTCGGAGGAGGTTCGGGGCGACAAAGTGTCGCGAAACGGAGACGTGTTTGGGCGGGCGTGGCAACCAAGGGGCTATCGGCCGGGGTCCGCCCTGTCGCTCCGGAGCGACAGGGGGAGTCAGCGGGCCGCAGCCTTGAACAGGGCGGGGTCGATCTCGTGCCGGGCGAGCAGCTTGTAGAAGTCGGTGCGGTTGCGACCGGCGAGGCGGGCCGCGCGACTCACGTTGCCCTCGGCGATCTTGAGCACGCGAAGGAGATAGTCGAGCTCGAACCGTCGACGGGCTTCGAGCAGGGAGGGGATCCCCTCGGACGTGCAGCGAATGGCCTCGTTCACGAGGTCCACCGGAATCAACCGCGACGTGGTCAGCGTGTACACCTGTTCGACCACGTTCGCCAACTGGCGCACGTTGCCCGGCCAGGGAGCCGCGACCAGGGCCTCCATCGCCTCCGGGGAGAACCCCGCAACCTTCTTTCGCCCCCGCGCGACGAACTCGGCGAGGAAGTGCTCGGCCAGCAGGGGGATGTCCTCGCGCCGCTCCGTCAGCCGGCAGATGTCGAGGCGGATCACGTTGATCCGGTAGTAGAGGTCCTCCCGAAAGCTCCCCGCGGCGATCTCGGCTTCCAGGTCCCGGTGGGTGGCGGACACGACCCGCACGTCCACCCGAGCCGAACCGGAGGCGCCCACCGGCCGGACCTCGCGGTCCTGGAGCACCCGGAGGAGCTTCACCTGGAGGGAACTGGGCATGTCGCCGATCTCGTCGAGGAACACCGTGCCGCCGTCCGCGGACTGGAACAGGCCGGGGTGGTCGCGCACGGCACCGGTGAACGCGCCCCGGACGTGCCCGAAGAGTTCCGACTCCAGCAGGGGCTCGGGGATGGCCCCGCAGTTGAGCGCCACGAACGGCCGGTCTCTCCGGGGGCTGGCGCGGTGGATGGCCCGGGCGAGAAGCTCCTTGCCGGTCCCGCTCTCGCCGCACAGGAGCACGCTGGCGTCGCCGTCCGCCGCGAGGCGGGCCTTGCGCAGCAGTTCCTCGATCCTGGGGCTGCGGGTCACGATATCGCGGCGCCAGGCGTCGTCCTCCGCTCCCACCCTTTCCCGCGAGCCTGCCCCCGAGAGTTCCAGGGCCCGCTGCACCTCGCCCAGCAGCGCCTTTCCGTCGAAGGGCTTGGTCAGGAAGCTGTACACGCCCCGCCGGGTGGCCTCCACCGCCTCGGGGATCGACCCGTGGGCGGTCAGGATGATCACGGGCAGCGCCCGGTTCTCCTGGCGGATGGCTTCGTAGACCGCCATCCCGTCCATCCCCCCCATGCGGAGGTCCGTGATGACGAGGTCCGGGTGGACCTGGGGCAGCCGCACCAGCGCGGCCTCTCCGCTCTCCACCGCGTGCACCTCGTACCCGGCCGACCGCAGCCGGAGGGCCAGCAGGCGCAGCAGGTCCTCGTCGTCGTCGACGAGCAGGATGCGGGGTTTCTCCTTCACTTGGGTACCTCCCGGCCCGGCGTCTCCCGTCGCTCGAGAATCCGCTCGATGGCCTTGAGCTGTTCGATCTGCCCCTCCAGAGCCTGGGCGCGTTGCTTCTCTGCGTCCAACTGCGCCTGGAGATCGGCGACCCGGCCTTGCAACATGCGTACCTTCGCCTCGAGCGCCGCATTCTCTTCCCCCGAGCAAGGGACCTCCGTCCCCGGCGGAGTCTCCGGCGACCTCCACGGCCCCGGAGGCCAGGAGGCGCACGCCGCGAGCAGCCCCAGGCCCACGACCGCCGTCCACCCAAGCCGACCTCTCACGCAGACTCCTCCTCCCGGGCCGCGGGCAGGGTCACCCGGAACAACGCCCCCCCTCCCAGTGCCTCTCCGACCTCGATGCTCCCGCCAAGCTGCTCCAGGTACTCGGCCACGATGGCCAACCCCAGCCCGCTGCCCTTCACCGCACCGCCTCCCGTCGCGCCCCCCTGGTAGAAGGGCTCGAAGACCCTCCGTCGCTCCTCCGGCCGGATCCCCGGACCCGTGTCCCACACCTCCACGGCAACGACGACCTCCCCAGGGACGATCCGGACGCCGATGGCTCCCCCCGACGGGGTGAACCTCACCGCATTGGACACGAGGTTGTCCAGGACGACCCGGATTCGTTCGTGGTCCGCCGCCACCCACACGGTGGGCAGGACGGCGTGGACCTGCACGAACCGGGTCAGGAGCGCGGGGCGGTGGTCGGCCAGGACCGCCTGGGCGACCCCCGCGACGTCGATCCGCCCCGGCGCACCCACCGCCCGGGCCCTGCCCACGCTGAACCGGAGCAGGTTCTCGATCATCCGCTGGAGCTTGACCGCGTTCTCCTTGAGGATCGTCGAGATCTCCCGCTGCTCCGGCGTGAGTGTGCCCACCACTCCTTCCCGCAGGAGCTCCGCACCCTCCCGGATGGCCGCCAACGGCGTCTTGAGGTCATGGGAGACGTGGGCGAGGAAACGGGTCTTCTCCTGCTCCAGTTCCACCAGCCGACGCCGCAACCAGTCGAGGCGCTCCCCCAGGAACTCCAGGTCCCGCGGGCCCCGCACGCGGATCTCGGCCCCGAAGTCCCCGGCGCCGAGCCCCTGGATCGCCCGGTCGATCTGGCGCACCGGACGCGCCAGGAGCGCGGCGAAGAGCGCCGAGGCCAGGATGGTCAGAGGCACGACGGCCGAGGCCTGGGCCCAGAGCTCCCAGCGGACCTCCGCGGCCGACGCCTGCAAGGCCTCCGCCTCCTCCAGGCTGCGGCGGTAGGTTTCCTCCAGGACCTCCCTCGCGAGCTCGTTGAGGCGCACGAACTGGTCCAACGCCTCCGCGTCCGCGCCCTGCTCCTGCGGCCCGGCGGTGAGGTAGGCGTGGACCGCCGCCTCCAGCCGGATCATCTCGTCGAGACGGCCCGCCTGGGGCGGATCGTCGAAGATCGACCGGAGCCCCGCCACCGTGGCCCGGAACCCCAGGCGGCGCTCCTCGTACTCCGCCAGGAGTTGGGGCTCCCCCAGAACGTGGAGCTGGCGCGCCCTGCGCTCGACGGAGACGAGCTGGTCATGGAGAAGCCGGCTGTCGCTAGCGGCCCGGGCGGTCCGCTGCAGCGCGGCCCCCGCCTCGCCGGCGAATCGACCCGCGAAAAGCCCCGCGTTCGCGAGGGCGAAGACCAGGGGCAGGGTCACGCAGAAGAAACCGATCCAGACGAGCCGGGGGAAGGAACCCGGCCGGTAGGCGAAGATGCGCATGGCAAGACCCGGGTCTCGTGGACGGGAGGGGAGTATACGGCAGGCCGTGCTCTTTCCCAACCGGCTTCTCCCGCCCGGGCCCGCGGGGAAGGGTTCCCCCCGCCGGGACGGTGCTCGCAGATTGCTTTGCGGCACCGCGCTCCCGCACGACCGGGAGCGCGGATTCCCGGGGCGCCGTGCCTTGACACAGGTCTTGTGCAGAGATAGAAGGAAGCGCTGCAAGACCTTCCCGCGGTGAAGGAAACCCTGCAGGCCTCCGAGGGACGCGTGGGACCCAAGCCCAGCCGAGTGCGCAAGAGCAAAGCGACTCCCCAGCGAAACCCCGTCACCGTCTACAACGCATGGTGCAAGCGTTGCGGCATCTGCGTCGCCTTCTGCCCCAAGAACGTCCTGGAGTTCGGGCCTGCCGGCCACCCCTTCGCCGCCCGCCCCGAGGACTGCATCCTCTGCCACCAGTGCGAGTTGCGGTGTCCGGACTTCGCCATCTCCGTGAGCGAGGAGGAGGGCCCATGAGCCGGCAGGACAGCCGGGAGCTCCTCCTCCAGGGCAACGAGGCCGTTGTCGAGGGGGCGCTCGCCGCCGGGTGCCGGTTCTACGCCGGCTACCCGATCACCCCCTCCACCGAGATCGCCGAGGCGCTCTCACGGCGTCTGCCCGAACTCGGGGGGACGTTCATCCAGATGGAGGACGAGATCGCCAGCCTCGGCGCGTGCCTGGGGGCCAGTCTGGCCGGGGCGAAGGCGATGACGGCGACCTCGGGCCCCGGCTTCAGCCTCATGCAGGAACTGATCGGCTACGGCTGCATCGCCGAGATCCCCGTGGTCATCGTCAACGTGATGCGGGGCGGCCCCTCCACGGGCCTGCCCACGAGCCCCTCCCAGGGCGACGTGATGCAGGCGCGGTGGGGCACCCACGGCGACCACCCCATCGTCGTGCTCACCGCATCCGGCGTCCGCGAGGCCTTCGACATGACCGTGAAGGCCTTCAACCTGGCGGAGAAGTACCGCAACCCCGTGATCCTGCTCCTCGACGAGGTCGTCGGGCACATGCGGGAGAAGGCCCGCCTGCCCGCCTTCGACGCGGTGGAGCGGGTGGACCGGATCCGGCCCAGCATGCCCCCGGAGTGGTACGCCCCCTACGAGGAGACCAACACCGGCGTGCCCCCCATGGCGGCCTTCGGG
>CAZGRT010000116.1:0-9007 GCA_964528225.1 uncultured Thermodesulfobacteriota bacterium
GTTGCGGCCATGATGATGACCCCCGAGTTGGGGTCGAAGCCGTCCATCTCCACGAGGAGCTGGTTGAGCGTCTGCTCCCGCTCGTCGTGCCCTCCCATGGGGCTGAGGCCCCTGGCCTTCCCCAGCGCGTCGAGTTCGTCGACGAAGATGATGCAGGGCGCGTTCTGCTTGGCCTGGGAGAATAGGTCTCTGACCCGCGCCGCTCCCACACCGACGAACATCTCCACGAAGTCCGAGCCGCTCATGCTGAAGAAGGGCACCCCCGCCTCCCCGGCCACGGCGCGGGCCAGCAGGGTCTTCCCCGTTCCGGGGGCGCCCACGAGCAGCACTCCCTTCGGGATGCGGGCGCCCAGCCGCTGGTATTTTTCCGGGGTCTTCAGGAACTCCACGATCTCCTGGAGCTCGGTCTTGGCCTCGTCGATCCCGGCGACGTCTCCGAAGGTGACCCCCACCTCCTTTTCCGCGTAGATCCGGGCCCTGGCCTTTCCGATGTTGAGGACGCCCTGGGTTCCCGACCCCATGCGCCGCATCATGAAGCTCCAGAAGAGGATGAGCAGCCCGATGGGCACGATCCAGGAGAGGAGCGTCGGGAGCCACTTGTTCTCGAGCCGGCCCTGGTAGGGGACCTTCCTTTCCTCCAGGAGTTTCACCAGGTCGGGGTCGTCCACCCGCACCGTCACGAAGGCACGTTCCTGGTCCTTGCCCTCCCGAACGTTGCCCCGGATAACGTCGGCCTCCAGCGTCACCCGCTCGACCTGGTCCTCCCGCAGCAGGTCCTTGAACCGCGAGTAGGGGAGGTGCTCCACCTGGGCCGCCATGTACAGGTCGTGGACCACGCTCACGAGCATCATGGCGAGGAAGAAGTAGAGGATCGAGAACCGCACCTGCCGCTGAGCAGGGTCGGGACCGCCGGCCTTGCTGGGGCGCGGGCTGCGCAGACGGCCGAGCAGTTGCCCGAAGGAATCCTTCTCGGTCGGCTTCTTCACTCGGATCTCCTCCCGGCTGCCGATGTGGACGGCGTCGTCGAGTGCGTGACGTACGCCATTCTAGCGAGCGCGGATCCCGGAGCCAGGAACGGCGGGGAACCGGCGGTCCCCGTCGGCCGGCGGCTGCGACCCGCTACATCCGGTCGGGCACGCCGATGCCCAGGAGGTCGAGTGCGTGGACGAGCACCCGGGCGGTGAGGTCACACAGGCCCAGCCAGGAGGCCCGGCGGTCGGTGTCGGCCTCGCTCAGGATGTGGTGCTCCTGGTAGAAACGGGTGAAGGCGGAGGCGAGTTCGTAGGCATACTCGCACAGGATGTTGGGGGCCCGATGCTCGAAGGCGGCCTCGAGCACGTCCGGCAGCCTCGCCAGGGCCAGGAGCACGCCCCGCTCCACGTCGTCTCGGGGAGGGACCAGGGCGCCCGCCACCAACCCCGCCTCGGCGGCCTTGCGCAGGATCGAACGGGTTCGGACCGCGGTGTACATCAGGTAGGGTCCCGTACGGCCCTCGAAAGCGGAGAACCGCTCCAGGTCGAACACGTAATCCTTGGCCCGGTGGTTCGACAGGTCCGCGTACTTCAGCGTGGCCACCCCCACCAGCCGGGCGATGCGCTCCACCTCCTCCTCCGGGTAGTCCCGGGCCACGCCCGCCTCGCGGATCCGCTCCCGGGCCTTGTCGGTCACCATGTCCAGGAGGTCCCGGAGCTTCATCACGCCGCCCGCCCGCGTCTTGAAGGGCTTGCCGTCGGCGCCGTTCATGGTGCCGAAGCCGATGTGCTCGAGGCCCACGCCCTCCGGAACGACGCCGGTTTTCTTCGCGGCGCGGAAGACCTGGAGGAAGTGGTCGCTCTGGCGCTTGTCGACCACGTAGAGCACGAGCTCGGCCTTGAGCTCCCTCACCCGCTGGTCCAGGGTCGCCAGGTCCGTCGTCCCGTACAGGGCGGCTCCGCCGGACTTCAGGAGCAAGAGCGGCGGGACCTCCTTGGCGTCTCCCGGCTCGGCCACGTCCACGACGAGGGCCCCTTCGCTCTCCCGGGCGTGGCCCCGGCCGCGCAGGCGCTCGATGACGTCCGGGATCCAGGTCTGGGCGTCGCTCTCCCCGAGCCAGAGGTCGAAGTCCACCTCCAGGCGCTCGTAGTCGGCCCTCAGTTCGGCGACGGAGACGGCCACCAGGTGGCCCCACAGGGCTCGATAGCCCGCCCTTCCCTGCTGCAGCTCGAAGGTCGCCTCGCGGGCCGCCTCCGCGAACTCCGGGTCCGCCTTGGCCCGCTGGCTGGCGGTGGGGTAGATCTCCTCCAGCTCGGCCGCCGTGACCGGGGGCTCCGTCGGGTAGGGGCCGGTGAAGTCCGGATCGAAGTAGGGGAGTTCCGGCCGGCGCCGCCGGAGCTCGGCGATGACCATGCCCATCTGCAGGCCCCAGTCCCCCAGGTGCACGTCCCCGATCACCTCGTGCCCCAGGGCCCGTGCGAGCCGCTTCAGGCTCTCGCCGATGATCGCGGCCCGCAGGTGCCCCACGTGCATCGGCTTGGCGATGTTGGGCCCCCCGTAGTCCAGCACGATCCGGCGGGGCGTTGCGACCGCGCCGCAACCCAGCCGCGCGTCCTCCGCCATGGCCTGGGCGTGGGCGGCCAGGAACGGGTCGGTCAGCGTCAGGTTGATGAAGCCGGGCCCCGCCAGGGCAACCTCCCGGAAGACCTCCGGGTGGCCCAGGCGGTCGACCACCGACTGCGCCACCTGTCTCGGATTCGTCCTGGCCGCCTTCGCGGCCGGAAGCGCTCCGTTGCACTGGAACTGCCCCAGGTCGGGGCGGGCGGAGACCACCACCTCTCCGTAGACACCGTCCAGTCCGCAGGCCTCGAACGCCTCCGCTGCGAGGCGCGTCAGGTGGGTCTTCAGTGAAGCCAAGGGGTCTCCTCCCGTCGTGCGTCCGCCCGCTTCGCGGCGCGTGGTTGTCGAAGCGCGTTCATAGGCCGCCACGGCGGACCCCGTCAAGCCCCGGAGGGCACGGCCGCCCCGGGCCGCTGCATTACCCGGTCGGCCACCACTTCTACCCGATCGCTACGTCACGTTTCCCGGCGCGGCGGTGTACAGCCGGTGAGGGCCTCGCGGCCGTCGGGCACACAGGAAAGGAGGAGAGGAGGCACCCGGCGCGCCTCGACCCGCGGTGGCGGAGGGGCCGAGTCGGCCCCGCAACCTTGTCCCTACGAGGAGGAACCCATGCCGAGCACGCTCCCGTACCGCGTCTTCGCGTCCCTGGCGGTCACGCTGGTCGCGACCGCCGCACTCGCGCTCACCCCCGTGGAACAGCTGGGAAAGCTCATCTACTTCGACACGAACCTCTCGATCAACGCCAACCAGGCGTGCGCTTCCTGTCACACGCCGGAGTGGGGCTGGACGGGGCCGGACTCCGCGACCAACGCGGCTGGCGCCGTGTACGAGGGCTCCGTGCCCGGCCGCTTCGGCAACCGCAAGCCCCCAAGCGCTGCGTACGCCACCCCGAGCCCCATCCTCTTCTACTCGCGGCAGGCCGGCGGCATGTTCGTGGGCGGCAACTTCTGGGACGGCCGCGCCACGGGCGAGAAGCTCGGTAACCCGGCGGCCGACCAGGCCCAGGGACCCTTCCTGAACCCGCTGGAGCAGGCCCTGCCCGACGCGGCTGCGGTGATCGCATGGATCTGCGGGCCGGGGTCGGGCTACGCGGACCAGTTCCTCGCGGTCTGGGGTGACGCGGCGTGCGACGTCGTGGCCGCCGCCTACGACTACGTGGCCCTCTCCATCGCGGCCTACGAGGCATCCCCCGAAGTGAACGCCTTCAGCTCCAAGTACGACGCCAGCCTGGCCCGCCTGGTCCGACTGACCCCGCAGGAGCGAGACGGCCTGGCCCTCTTCAACGGCAAGGCCAAGTGCGCCCGGTGCCACGTCAACAAGGGCGCGAACCCGCTGTTCACCGACTTCACCTACGACAACCTGGGGGTCCCGAGGAACCCGGAAAACCCCTTCTACTTGGAACCGGATTTCAACCCCCTGGGCCTCGCGTGGATCGACCTGGGACTGGGCGGCTTCCTCGCGAGCCGGGTCGACTACCAGCCGTACGCCAACCTCAACTACGGGAAGCACAAGGTCCCGACCCTGCGAAACGTGGGCAAGCGCCCCGCGCCCGGGGACGTGAAGGCCTACGGCCACAACGGGTTCTTCAAGAGCCTGTGGAGCATCGTGCACTTCTACAACACCCGCGACGTCCTGCCCGTCTGCGGCCCAACCGTCGTCACCGAGGCGCAGGCCCTGGCCAACAACTGCTGGCCCCTGCCGGAGCTGGCGCTCAACATGAACACGGCCGAGCTGGGAGACCTGGGCCTCACGAAGGCCGAAGAGGACGCCCTGGTCACCTTCCTCCTCACCCTCGACGACGGCTGGCAGCCCGCCGTGCCGTAGTCGGCGCAACTCCGAGAAACGTCGGGGGAGGCCTCGTCCGGCCTCCCCCTGCTCGTTCCGGGGCTCTGGGCTCGAGACCTCCGATCGTCGGCCGCTTCCTTGACGCCGGTCATGGCGGGGAAGGCTTCGCGCGGTTAGGCTCGGGGCCGAACCACCCCTGTGCCGACAGACGGAGGTCCCCATGTTTCGGCTCTCGACGGCGGCCCTGCTCCTCGTCGCCCCGGTTTCCTGCTGGGCCGCCTCCGCGGTGTCCTGCCACTGCTTCCGGGATCGGAGCTTCGACCCCGGGCGCCCGGCGGCCGCGGACCCCTACGTGCTCGCCACAGCGCAGAACTCGCTCCTTGCGGCGGCCTTCGGCCTCGACAAGGGAGCCCTCGTGAAGGCCAAGATGACCGGGACTCCGGGGGAGGACCTCTGGGTGGCCCACTGGGCCGCGGAGAAGACCGGAACCCGCGCCGTCGACCTGCTCGACGCGAGGAGCCGCTCCTCCGGCTGGACGCAGGCCTTCGGGAGCCTCGGGGTCCCGGCCGAGCGCCTGGGGCCGCGAGCCGCTCCGCTGCTCCGGCGGGCCTCCTCGGACGGGACGCTGGCCCGCGTCGCGCAGGACGACGTCCTGCACACCCGGTTGGGCATCGACGAGACCTCGCTGCGGGACCTGGCCGGCGCGGGCCCGGGCCTGGGGGAAGCCGCGGCGGCCGCCCTCCTGTCGCGCCGCTCGTCGAGGAGTCCGCTGGAACTGTACCGGGCGGTGGCCGAAGGCCAGGCGTCCTGGGGGGGCATGTTCCACGAAGCGGGAGTCGAACCCGCCGCGATCGAGGAGGAGGTCCGCCGGTTGCTGGCCCCGCCGGCCGGCACCGCTGTCGGGCGATAGGTGTCCGCCCGGGGCTGGCCCTTCCCTCCCGTTCCGCTATGCTGTTGCGCCGACACTCCCGGGAACCCCACCGGGCGAGAGACCCGCGAACACGAGAAGGAGGTCCCATGGCTGTGCGCGTCGCCATCAACGGATACGGGCGGATCGGCCGCCTGGTGCTCCGGGCCGCGAAGATCTACGGGAAGGACTTCGACTTCGTCGCCCTCCACGACCTCGCCGACATCCAGGCCCTGGCGATGGTCACCAAGTACGACTCCATCCACGGCCCGTTCCCCGGCGAGGTGGAGGTCCAGGGGGACAAGCTCGTCATCGACGGGGACGCCATGCAGGTGATCAGCGGGGCCAGCAAGCGCAGCGAAGACCCCCTCGACCTGCCTTGGAAGGACTTCGGCGTGGACTACGTGGTGGAATCCACGGGCGTCTTCCGCAAGGTGTCCCAACTGGAGGGGCATCTCCGATCCGGCGCGAAGCGGGTCATCCTCACGGTTCCCTCGAAGGACCCGCTGGACGCCACCATCGTGATGGGCGTCAACGACCACGTCATCCGGCCCGAGCACCGGATCATCTCCAACTCCTCCTGCACCACCAACTGCGCCGCCCCCGTGGCCAAGGTCCTCATGGACCACTGGGGCATCCAGAAGGGCTACCTGTCCACCGTGCACGCCTTCACCAACGACCAGAGGCTCTTCGACTACCCCCACAAGGACTTCCGCCGCGCCCGGATGGCTACCCTGTCCATCATCCCGACCTCCACCGGCGCGGCGAAGGCCCTCGGGATGGTCATCCCGGAACTGGAAGGCAAGATCGAAGGCATCGCCTTCCGCGTGCCCGTCCCCACCGGATCGCTCATCGACCTCACCGTGATGCTGGAGAAGAAGGCGACGGCCGAGGAGATCAACGCGGCCATGAAGGAGGCGGCGGACGGGCCTCTGCGGGGAATCCTCGCCTATACCGACGAGCCCATCGTCTCGGTCGACATCATCAACGACCCCCACTCCGCCATCTTCGACAGCGAACTGACCCACGTGCGCAAGGACCGCCTGGCCAAGGTGGTGGCCTGGTACGACAACGAGTGGGGGTACGCCTGCCGGGTGGCCGACCTGATCGAGAAGCTCGAAAAGATGGACAAGCTGGGGGGCAAGGGCCGGACCCAGTAGGGCGGCGGACCTCGCGATTTCGAAACCCCCGGCGAGGAGCGCCCCGCCGGGGGCTTCTCGCCTGCAAGCCCCTTGGGCGGATCCGCTCAGACGTGGGCGTCCCCGAAGGCCAGTTCGCCCTCCATGGTGCGGTGCCGGATCATCACGCAGGCCAGCCAACAGTAGAAGAGGACGACCCAGAGGAGCACGACCCAGCCGGGGATGTAGCCGACCGCCATGTTGTGGAACAGCTCGGCGGTGGAGTGGACGAACTCGGCTTCGCCCCGCTGGGGATGGAAGGCCGCGGTGGTCGCCTTGAGAAGCCACGCCCCGAGCACGATCAGGAACATCCAGCAGTAGTTGCGCCGCAGGCGGCGGGCCATGGCCTGCCGCCGCGTGACCGCGAAGTTGGGGCGACGCAGGTTCTCGGCGAGGGTCGCCGCCCAGTCCACGGCATCAGGCGCGCACGCGGGGTCGAAGAAGGCGACGAAGTAGTGGCGCTCGAGGAGCCGCACCCGGGTGCGGTAGATGTCGAAGAACCGGTATCGGCGCGACTCGATGTGCAGGAGCAGGAAGACCAGGAGCATCGCGAAGAGAAGGACGCCGTGGTGGGCCGTCGGCGACGCCAGGGACACGGAGAGCATCGCCGCGACAGCGCCGATGGCCCAGTTCGAGGTGCGGTCGATGCGGTCGCGCCAGCTGATCATCCGGGAGACCTCGCCCCGGTAGTAGTGGGCGATGGTGTTGACGTCGGCGGCCGAGCGCACGGGGAAGAGCAGGCGCGGGCCCCCTTCCGGTGCCCGATCGTCCTCAGGCCTTCGGCCGGCGGGCTCCATTTCGTCGATCATGGGTCCCTCCTCGGCGAACCCGCTGCGAAGGCGGTATGGTAGCGTACAGCCCCGGCTTGACAAGGGCCGGGAGCGTCGGCGGGCCGCGACTGTGAGACGCTCCCGCGGCCGACCGCGCGCCAGAGCGCTTCCAGACCCAGCCGCTCGACGGGTATGACCTCTTCATTCTCGAAGCCGCGAGCAGCGCGGGCGTCGTCCAGGTGCTGACCGACGACGGGGATTTCGGCTCAGGACAGGGCCTTAGGGCCTTCACCGCGAACAGGAACCTGATCACAGCAACCCGGGCTCAGGGGAAGAGGGTGCGGAGGTAGCCCGGAGGCTGCGTCACCTGCACCTTCGCACCTCTCTCCCCGTCCGTCTCTTGCCCGACTGGAACCGTGAACCCCCGCACACACCCCCCGCCCTTGTCTCGACGACACCACGGGTCGTAAGACCTCGCCGCAGCCGGAGATCCTGTTGAACCCCTTGGGCGCTGTGCTATTCTGCGCGCTTTCCCTTTCCGCGAGATCTCGAGGAGAACGATGCCCGGGACCGAGCCCGAGGCGGTCTCCGACCCCTGGGTCGAAGGGTTCCTCAGCCACCTGCGCTACGAGCGCAACGCCTCGCCCCACACGGTGCGAAACTACGGGCGGGACGTGGCGGCCTTCGCCGCGTGGCTGGGGACGAAGCTCCGCGGCAGACCGGGCGCGACGCCGTGGCAGGAGGTGGATGCCGGCCTGATCCGGTCGTTCCTGGCGTCGCTCCACGCGGGCCACGCCCGGACCTCCATCGCGAGGACACTGTCGGCGCTGCGGACGTTCTTCGCGTACCTCGTGCGGGAGGGCCACCTGGCGGCGAACCCGGCGGAGGGGGTCGCGGCCCCCAAGGCTCCGAGGCGCCTGCCGAAGTTCCTCGGGGTCGACGAGATGCTGCACCTGCTCGACTCGGTCCGGGGCACGGGTCCATCGGCGGCCCGCGACCGTGCGCTCCTCGAGCTGCTCTACGGGACCGGCATCCGGGTGGGAGAGCTGGTGGCGCTCGACGGGCGCGACCTCCACCTGGCATCCCGCACCGCCCGCATCCGGGGCAAGGGGCGGGTGGAGCGCGAGGTGCCTCTCACCGAGCCGAGCGCCCGCACCGTGCAGGCCTATCTGGAGGACCGCCGGGCAGCCGGGCGCCCCCTCGAGCCGGACGGGCCTGTGTTCCTGAACGCCCGCGGCGGGCGCCTCACCGACCGGAGCGTCCGGCGCATCCTCGACGGGTGGCTTCGGCGAGCCTGCGTGGCCCGGGGGGCGAGCCCGCACACCCTGCGGCACAGCTTCGCCACCCACCTGCTCGCGGGGGGCGCGGACCTGCGGGCGATCCAGGAGCTTCTGGGGCACAAGAGCCTCTCGACCACGCAGAAGTACACCCACGTGGGGGTCGAGAAGCTCATGGAAGTGTACGACAAGGCGCACCCGAGGGCGTGAGACAGGATGCGTGAGACGAAGTCGAACGTGAGACGTCAGACGTGAGATGTCAGACGAGGCCGTGAGGGCAGCGGGGGGCCTTTCGCTTCACGTTTCACGTCTCACGTTTCACGAGAAGGGAATCGGGAACCGATGACCGACAGCCCAACCTTCCACGGCACCACGGTGGTCTGCGTGCGGCGCGGGGCCCGGGTGGCCATGGCCGCCGACGGCCAGGTGACCCTCGGCACCACCGTGCTCAAGCGAACGGCGCGCAAGGTGCGCCGCCTCCGCGACGGCAAGGTGCTC
>CAZGRT010000117.1:0-3272 GCA_964528225.1 uncultured Thermodesulfobacteriota bacterium
GACCCCTCCACCACGATCTCGGTCCCCATCATGCCCATGCCGCCGAGGCGCTGCCCCACGGCGCCGGTCACGCGCATCTTCACCGGCTCGCCCCGGGGCCAGATCCGCCCGCCGATCCCGTGCTGCCCGTCCGCGGTGACCTTCAGCTTCCGCTTCCCGGCGGCCACGGCCTCCTGGATGCCCTCGTCGAGTGCCTTGGACGACACCCGCTTCCCCTTCACGCGGCCCTTGATCTCAACCATTCCCGTCCTCCAAGCCGACGGCCCGCGGCCGTCAGGTTCGTACCGATCTCGGTTGTCCTCCGTGCCTCGCCGCGCCCGCTAGCACGCGTAGGCGATCTGGAGGCGCTCCGCCACCGCCTTGTCGTCCACGGACAGCCCGTCGGACATGCCGATGGGGAGCTCGGTGGACCGCCCCAGGGGCGCGAAGATCTTCTTAAGCTCCTTGTCCGCCGCCACGAACAGGTCGACCACACGCTCGGCTACCTTGTCCGGGTCGAGGCGACGGTAGAGCTTGGGGTCCTGGGTGGTGATGCCCCGGGGGCACTTCCCGGTGTTGCAGATGTTGCACCGGTTGCGCTCGTCGCCCAGGCACCCGGCCGCGGTCTGCATCACGTACTTGGCGCAGTCCGCCCCCGACGCCCCGAGCATCATCAGGGCCGCGGCGTTGGCCGCCAGGTTGCCCTGCTTGCCCACGCCGCCCGCCGCGAAGAGGGGCAGTTCGTTCTGGCGGCCGATCTTCACGAGGTTGAGGTAGCACTCCCGCAGGTTCGACGCGATGGGGTGGCCCATCTTGTCGAGGCTGACGTTGTAGGCTGCGCCGGTGCCGCCGTCCTCGCCGTCGATGGTCAGCGCGGCCGCGAAGGGGTTCCGGGCGAGGTTGTTGAGCACCGCGAGCGCCGTCTTCGTGCCCGAGATCTTCGGGTAGACCGGCACGCGGAACCCGAAGGCCATGGACATGGCCGTGATCATCTTGGCCACGGCCTCCTCGATGGAGTACTTGGTCTGGTGCGTCGGCGGCGACGCGAGGTCCACGAACTCGGGCACGCCCCGGATGCGGGCGATGAGCTTGAGCACCTTGCTCGCCATCAGCAGCCCGCCGTCGCCGGGCTTCGCCCCCTGGCCGTACTTGATCTCGATGGCGGCCGGGTCGCACTGCATCGCGGGGATGGCGTGGATGATCTCGTCCCACCCGAAGTAGCCCGACGCGATCTGCAGGATGAAGTACTTGAGGAACGGGCTCTTGAGCAGCCGGGGGGGCATGCCGCCCTCCCCGGTGCACATGACCACCGGGATCTTCTCGACCTCGTTGAGGTAGCCGACGCCCATCGCGAGGCCCTCCCACATGTGGGGAGAGAGGGCGCCCACCGACATGCCCCCGATCCGGATGGGGAAGATCTCGCGCACCGGCGGGATGTAGGGGGTCCCGTCGGGGACGAGCTCGTTTCCCTCCACCCGCAGCGGCAGGGCCTCGGGAGGAAGGTTGCGGCCGAGGTAGGTCCGCACCCGGAACTCGTGGCGGCCCGCGTCCAGGGCCGGGTCGGTGAGCATCGAGATCCGGGTGAACTTGAGGCGGTCCAGGGTCGAGGTGAGGGGGTCGTTGCGGCGGCCGCCCCGCTTGTACGGCTCGCCGCCCTGCACCGCGTGCCAGTTGAACTTGTTGGCCGGGTTGAACTCCGGCGCGATGGCGTCGTTGGGGCACACCAGCCGACAGGTGGCGCAGCCGATGCAGCGGCGCTTGATGTCGTTGACCTGCCGCACCCCGGAGACGACCTTGCGCACCGTGGTCGGCATGGGCACCGGCCCCGAGGACTCCACGAGCCGCTTCTCGAAGACCCCGGGCTCGATCGCCTTCACCGGGCAGACGGAGGTGCACCGCCCGCAGCGGGTGCACTCGTCGTCGGCCCAGCGGACGACGTACGGGAGGTCGTTCAGGCTAAGCTGATGGTTGACGTCGAGCCGTCCAGCTGATTCCATACGTCGATCTCCTCTGCGCCGGGGCGCACGCACACGAAGTCGTACTTCATCGGGAACACGTCCTTCTGGACGTCCCGGCCGGGCACGGCCGCCTCCAGGCCGCACACCTCCGACATCAGCCCGACCTTCCCCTTCACTCCCCCCACGACGCCGGGCCGCAGCTTCTTGGCGTCCTGCACCATGAAGACCGTGCCGTCGGTGTCGCACCCGATCACGCAGTTCGGCCCGTCGATGGTGAGCATCCGGAGGCTGCGCCGCATGAGCCGCAGGGCGTCGCGGTCCTTGCGCCGATCGGCCTCGTCCTCACGCAGGGGCGTGATCACGTCCTTGTAGTACGGCAGCGGGTAGCCGAGCTTGCGCCGCGTGAAGTGGAGGATGTGGGTGAACACCTCGCTGTCCGAGTTGTACCCCATGTACGCGGGGTTGCCCCGGCTCGTGAGGTACTCCCGGATCGGCACGAAGGCCGTGTTCTCCCCGTTCGTCATGCTGAACACCCCCTGGATGAAGAAGGGGTGGCACGCGTACAGGTTGATGGCGTAGTTCGTGTTCTGGCGCCCCTGGGCGAACACCACCTTGGCGGGGATGGGCTTGGTGTCGAGGCCGAAGAACTCCCCCACCTCCAGGGGATCCCCCACCTCCTTGAGCGTGACGACGTCGGGCCAGAAGCTGAAGACGATGATGGACTCGTCCGCCTCCCCCATCCGGCGCAGGTCGATGCGCGTCTGGGTGAGGAGGTCGGCTTTCTCCTCGGGCGACTTGTCCTTGGCCCAGTCCGGGTAGTCGAAGGCCTTCACGATGTAGCGGTCGCGCTTCCGGATGCTCGAGCCGGCGCGCAGCTTGATCTCCGGGTCCCACAGGTGCTTCGTCCGGAACCCCTTCGCCACCATGTAGTCGTCGAGCTCGTAGTACCCCTTGTCGGAGGTGATCCCCGACAGGATGGGGTACTCCTTGAGCCCGTCGAACTCCCCGCCCAGGTCGCGAAGGATGAGCCCGAGGCCGGAGCCGTCGTGGCCTTCCTTCATCGTCTCCAGGGCCAGGATGCTCTCCATCGGCGAGAAGTACTCCGCCGAAACGATCGCGCACAGTCGACACATCCTCGATCTCCTCGTCTTCCCCCGCACCCGGCGGCCGCCTCGGCCGCGAGGGGGGTCCCGTCTGCAAGATGGGGGCCAAAACTCGACCCGCCGAGAGGCGGGTCCGCAAGCCGGCTCCAGGACTCGGATTGCCTCAAATCAAGGCATCGTCCGATGTCGTCGCGAGAGCTTTCGCGTTGCCTGCGAGTGTAGCACAAGAACC
>CAZGRT010000118.1:0-17567 GCA_964528225.1 uncultured Thermodesulfobacteriota bacterium
TCCGCCTCCGCTGCCACCGCGGCAGAGGAGGCCAGGATGCTGACGGTGAAGGCGAGCAGGGCGGGGCGAGAGATACGGTTCATGGCAGCCTCCCGAAAAGGTACGCGATGCCCGCCATCAAGCAAGCCCGGTGCCAAATCGGAAATTGCTGAAAATATTAGACTTTTTCTGCAGGACCCCCGCTGGGTGCTACAAAGGTGTTTCCCGGGGAGGCGGATTCTACAGAATTGTAGCAGGGGGGCATCGGGCGGGAAAAACAAGAGGGGGAGCTCGGCGCTGCTCTCCGGGGGGGCAAAGAGCGTTGCGGTTCCGAACTCCCCCAACCGTATCGGTTGATGTGAGCCCAATATGGACCTCGATGCGCTGGCTGTCAAACGAAAAGCTGCAGGCTGCGGCCGACGCGCGGCAGGCCCGGGTGGTCCGGTCTCCACGGGTCCGGTGTCTGACAGGCTCGGGCACGCAGGCGAAACGGGTCGGACGGGAACGCGACCGGAGCTCCGCAGGGCCTCGCGCCGGCGGGTGCCGCGACACGCCCCGGGTTCCCACCGCCCCCCTGCAAGGCCGCCACCGGGAGACCTGCCCCCCCCTCCTCCTCCCCCTCGCAGAGGGGTGCTCTCTGTGCGGGACCTCCGGACGTGGTCTTTGCCGGCCTCCGTGGGGACGAGGCTACCGGTCCCGGCCGGCCCCCCCCGGAACAAGGCTCGTGAGTCCGGTTCCCCGGGGAGCCCGGCGAGGGCTCGTGCCCTCGGGGGTCGTCCTCCCGAACGCCGACACCGCCGTGCGCGGCCGCGGTCAACCTCTGCGGGACCGCGGCACGCCAGCGCCCCCGACTCCTTCGGGCCGTCCCCGGGTCCGCGAAAGGGCGCCGCTCGGTCCGTCTCTCCCGTCCGTGGAACTCGCCGTCGCGTCATTTTTCACCGCAGTCTCGGTGGAGCTTCATCGAAGAAGAGGCGCTCCCCGACGGCCTCGGAGGACACCGGTCCCGGTGGGCCTCGCGCCAGGGTTGATGGCACGCTCCTTGCTCGCCGCAGGCCAACATTTGGGCCCCGAGCCTTCCCGGAGGCGGCCGGTTCCCGTCGACCGGTTGTCGGGCGTCCCGCGCCGGTGCCGCAGGTGGGAGGGCGGGAGGGCGTCGCGTTTGCGCTCGGAAGGCCCCGCGAGTTGTGAATTGTGGTTCAAAAGGGGCTTTCCACTCGTTTGATGTGTTGCAGGACGGTGGGGTGCTGAAGTATGGAAGGGGGCGCCGTCGGAGCGTGCGGTTCGGGGGGCCGGCTCCGAGGGGTTTCCAATGGGTTGGACTGGGAGGAGTGAGTCATGGCGCGTGAGGTTGCGATCGTAGCAGCGTGCAGGACGCCCATCGGGGGGTACCTGGGCAGCCTGCAGCCCTTCTCTGCCCCCGATCTGGGCGGGGTCGCCGTTCGGGAGGCCGTGAAGCGCTCCGGGCTCCGCCCCGAGGACGTGGACGAGTGCGTGATGGGAAACGTCCTCCAGGCGGGGGTCGGGCAGAATCCGGCCCGCCAGGCGGCGCTCAAGGGGGGCCTTCCCGCATCGGTCAACGCCTTCACGGTGAACAAGGTCTGCGGGTCCGGCCTCAAGGCCGTCATGCTCGCCGCCCAGGCCATAGCCCTTGGGGACGCCGACGTGGTGGTGGCCGGCGGCATGGAGAGCATGTCCAACGCGCCCCACCTGCAGCGCAACCTCCGGGGCGGGGTGCGGCTGGGCAACTTCACGACCGTGGACGCCATGATCCACGACGGTCTCTGGTGCGCCTTCCACGACGTCCACATGGGGAACCTGGCCGAGTTCACGGCCGAGAAGGCCGGTCTGACGCGGGCCGAGCTCGACGAGTTTGCCGCGGCCAGCCAGTGCAAGGCGGGGCGGGCGATCGCCGACGGAAGCTTCCGGGAGGAGATCGCGGCGGTGGAGGTGCCGCAGCGGAAGGGTCCCCCCGTCCCCTTCTCGACGGACGAGCCGGTCCGCCCCGATACGACGGTCGAGGTTCTCGCGAAGCTCCGCCCCGCGTTCCAGAGGACGGCGTGGTGACCGCCGGGAACGCTCCGGGGCTGACCGACGGGGCCAGCGCCGTGGTGGTCGCGGCCCGGGAGTTCGCCGAGAGCCGGGGGCTGCCGGTGTTGGCCCTGGTCCGGGAACAGGCTGCCGCCCATCGGGATCCGAGAGAGGTCTTCTTCGCGCCCATCGACGCCGTGCGACGCGTCATGGATCGCGGGGGCTACTCCATAGGCGATTTCGACCTCATCGAGGCCAACGAGGCCTTCGCATCCCAGTGCCTCGCGGATGGCCGGGAACTCGGGTGGGACTGGGACCGCGTCAACGTGAACGGCGGCGCGATCGCGCTGGGCCACCCGATCGGCGCCAGCGGGGCTCGGGTGCTGACCACGCTCCTCTACGCGATGAAGGCCCGTGGCTCGCGCCGGGGGCTCGCCACGCTGTGCCTGGGAGGAGGGGGGGCCGTCGCGCTCGTCGTGGAGCGCCCCGCCTGATCCGATCCCGCCCCTGCTGCGGGGCGGGTGCCATTTGGAAGCCGGCCCGCGGCGGCCGCTACTTCGAGGGGAGGAGACCCAATGGACGTCAAGAAGGTGGGCGTGGTCGGCGCTGGCACGATGGGGCACGGGATCGCGCAGGTGTTCGCGGCCTCGGGCTACTCGGTGGTCCTTCGCGACATCTCCGACGACCTGGTGAACAAGGGGATCGCGGCGATCCGGAAGAACCTGGAACGGATGGTGGCCAAGGAGAAGATCTCCGCCTCGGACAAGGACGCCGCCCTGGGCAGGATCCGCGGCACGACGGAGCTCGGCGCTCTCGCCGACGTTGACGTGGCCGTCGAGGCGGCGACCGAGAACCCCGAGATCAAGCTCAAGATCTTCCAGGACCTGGACCGCACCGCCAAGCCCGGCGCCATTCTCGCCTCGAACACCTCGTCCATCTCCATCACGAAGATCGCCGCGGCGACCGGGCGCCCGGACCGCGTGATCGGCATGCACTTCATGAACCCGGTCCCGGTCATGAAGCTGATCGAGATCATCCGCGGGCTGCAGACCTCCGACGAGGTGTACGCCACCGTGGAGGACCTCTCCAAGAAGCTGGGCAAGGTTCCCGTGTGCGTGAACGACAGCCCGGGCTTCGTCTCGAACCGCGTCCTGCTCCCCATGATCAACGAGGCCGTGTTCGCGCTCTACGAGGGCGTCGCCTCCGCCAAGGACATCGACACGGTCATGAAGCTCGGGATGAACCATCCGATGGGTCCGCTGGAACTCGCGGATCTCATCGGGCTCGACGTCTGCCTCTACATCCTGGACGTCCTCCACGAGGGCTTCGGCGACTCCAAGTACCGCGCGTGCCCGCTGCTCCGGAAGATGGTGGCGGCCGGATACCTCGGGCGGAAGACCGGCAAGGGCTTCTACGACTACGGCAACTGAGCGCGGCCGCGTTCGCGGAGAGGAGACGCACCGATGGCTTACGAGAACGTCCTGCTCGAGCAGTCCGAGCCCGGGATCTACCTGCTCACCGTCAACCGTCCCGCGGCGCTCAACGCCCTCAACGCGCGGACCCTCGACGAGATCGCGGCGGCCGCGGCCGAGGTGGGGGCGGACCGCGACGCCCGGGTCCTGCTGGTGACCGGGGCGGGCGACAAGTCTTTCGTCGCCGGGGCGGACATCAAGGAGATGCAGGCCCTGACCGCCATGGAGGCGAAGGAGTTCTCGCTGAAGGGCCTGCGTGCCTTCCGCAGCCTCGAGAACCTCCCCATCCCGACCATCGCGGTGGTCAACGGGTACTGCCTGGGCGGCGGCTGCGAGCTCGCCATGAGCTGCGACTGGATCGTGGCGAGCGAGCGGGCCGTGTTCGGGCAGCCGGAGGTGGGCCTCGGGGTTACCCCCGGGTTCGGCGGCACCCAGCGCCTGACCCGCCTCGTGGGCCGCGCGATGGCCCTGGAGCTCGTGACCACCGCACGGCAGGTCCGAGCGGAGGAGGCCCGGCAGATCGGCCTGGCCAATCACGTCTTCGCCTCCGAGATCCTCCTGGACGAAGCCCTCAAGATGGCCCGGAGCATCGCGTCGAAGGGGCCGGTGGCGGTCCGCCTGGCGAAGGAAGGCGTCCAGCGCGGGCAGGACCTCGACCTCGACAACGCCTGCGTGCTGGAGAGCGAACTGTTCGGCCTGTGCTTCTCCACGGCCGACCAGAAGGAGGGGATGTCCGCGTTCCTCGAGAAGCGAAAGGCGTCCTTCCAGGGACGGTGAGGCCGAAGCCGCGCGCGCGGGCCCCATCCCGCGCCGGACAGGAGGCAGGGCATGAACTTCGAGTTGGATGACATCCAGACCATGGTCCGGGACACGGCCCGGAAGTTCGCCCGGGACGAGGTCGCGCCCCACGCGGCCGAGATGGACAAGACCGCGACGTTCCGCATGGACCTGGTGCGGCAGATGGGCGAACTGGGCTTCCTCGGCGTCGCCGTTCCCGAGGAGTACGGCGGCGGGGGGATGGACTACCGCTGCTACGCCATCGTGGTCGAGGAGCTCTCGGCCGCGTGCGCGTCCACGGGAGTGGTGGTCTCGGCCCATTCGAGCCTGTGCTGCGACCCGATCCTCAAGCACGGCACCGACGAGCAGAAGCGCAGGTACCTGGTGCCGCTGGCCTCCGGGAAGATGCTCGGCTGTCTCGGGCTCACCGAGCCCCTGGCCGGGAGCGACGCCGGGAACCAGAAGACCACGGCGGTCCTCGACGGGGACCAGTGGGTTCTCACCGGCTCCAAGATCTTCATCACCAACGGCGGTCCCGCCGGGGTCGCCGTGGTGATCGCCGCCACGGACAAGGCGGCCGGCCACAAGGGGCTCTCCGCGTTCGTCGTGCCCGCCGACGCCCCCGGGTACAAGGTGGCCAAGGAGGAGCACAAGCTCGGCATCCGCGCGAGCTCCACGGCGGAGCTCGTCTTCGACGAGTGCCGGATCCCCAAGGAGAACCTCTTGGGAAAGCCCGGCGACGGGTTCAAGATCGCCCTGCAGACCCTGGACGGCGGGCGCATCGGGATCGCGTCCCAGGCCGTGGGGATCGCCCGGGGGGCCATGGAGCACGCCGTCGCGTACTCGCGCGAACGGGTACAGTTCGGGCAGCCCATCTCGAACTTCCAGGCCATCCAGTGGAAGCTCGCCGACATGGCCACCGAGATCGACGCGGCCCGCCTGCTCACCTGGAGGGCGGCGTGGATGAAGGACGCGGGATTCAAGAACTTCGGCAAGGAGTCGGCGATGGCGAAGCTCATGGCTTCGGACGTCGCGATGAAGGTCACGCGGGAGGCCATCCAGGTCTTCGGCGGCTACGGCTACATCGACGAGTACCCGGTGGAGCGGTTCTACCGCGACGCCAAGATCACCGAGATCTACGAGGGAACGAGCGAGGTGCAGCGCATGGTGATCGCGCGTTCCGTGCTTCGGGATTGACGGACAGGCTCAACACCGACCAGAGGAGGCGGCGATGAAGATCATGGTTCCGATCCGGCGGGTGCCGAACCCCGACGTGAAGGTGCGGCTGAAGAAGGACGGTTCGGGCATCGAGACCGAGGGGGTGAACTTCCTGATCAACTCCTTCGACGAGTACGCCATCGAGGAGGCCGTGCGGCTCACCGAGAAGGGCGGGGGCGAGGTGGTCCTCGTCTCCATCGGCGGACCGGAGAACGAGGAGACCCTCCGAGCCGGGCTGGCCCTCGGCGCCCACCGGGCATACCTCGTCACCGTGTCGGAGGCACTGGAGAGCTCGGCGGTGGCGGACGTGCTGGCGGGCGTGTACCAGGCCGAGAAGCCCGACGTCGTGATCGCGGGGAAGCAGTCGGTGGACACCGACAGCAACCAGGCCTCGCAGATGCTCGCCGCGAAGCTCGGCGTGCCCCAGGCTTGCTTCGCCTTCCGGCTGAGCATCGAGGGCGGCAAGGCCGTGGTGCAGCGGGAGATCGACGGGGGGCTGGAGACCAAGGAGGTGGGGCTGCCCTGCGTGATCACGGCGGACCTCCGCCTCAACACGCCGCGCTACGCGAGCCTCCCCGCGATCATGAAGGCCAAGAAGAAAGAGGTGAAGAAGGTGACGCCCGCGGACCTCGGCGTCGAGCCCAGGAACCGGACGAAGATCCTCGGGTTCGTGGAGCCGCCGGCGCGCAAGGCGGGGCAGCGGGTCTCGAGCGTGGAGGAACTGGTGGACAAGCTCAAGAACGAGGCCAAGGTCATCTGACGGCGGAAGCGCGGATCCACGAACGCCCAAGGCGTATAAGGAGAGACCCATGTCGATTCTCGTGATCGCGGAGATGAGGGAGGGCGACGTCCGGCACGCTTCCTACCCGGCCGTAACGGCGGGGAAGGCCCTGGCCGAGACCCTCGGGACGGACTACGACGTGCTGGTCCTCGGCAAGGGGGCCGGCGCCGGCGCGCAGAAGCTCAAGGACTTCGGCGCCAAGGCGGTCCATTTCAGCGAGGCGGCCGCGGTGGCGGACTACACGGCGGAGGCCCACGCCTCGGCGGCGTGCTCCCTGGTGAAGGAGAAGGGATACAAGGCCGTGCTCGCCCCGGCCACCACCACCGGGAAGGATCTGCTTCCGCGCCTGGCGGCGCTGCTCGACGCGGGGATGGTGAGCGACGTCATCCGGTTCGAGAAGGGAGAGGGCGGGGTCGTGTACGTGCGGCCCATGTACGCGGGCAATGCGGAGGCGCGGGTGACCGTGGCGACGGACGTCCACGTGCTCACGGTTCGGGAGGCCGCCTTCGACGCGGCCGCTCCCGGCGGGGTGCCCGCGGCCGTGTCGGAGCTCGCGATGCCGGCCGACGCGGCCTCCCTGCCGGCGAAGTTCGTCTCCTACCAGCTCACCAAGTCGGCCCGTCCCGAGCTCACCGAGGCCAAGATCGTGGTCACGGCCGGACGCGGGGTGAAGGACGCCGAGGGGGTGAAGGTCGTCGAGCAGCTCGCCGACCTGCTCGGGGCGGCCCTCGGGGCGAGCCGGGCCGTGGTGGACGAGGGGCTGCTCCCCAACGACCTCCAGGTGGGCCAGACGGGGCAGATCGTGGCGCCCGACCTGTACGTGGCGTGCGGCCTCTCCGGGGCGATCCAGCACGTGGCGGGCATGAAGGGGGCGAAGGTCATCGTGGCGATCAACAAGGACGAGGAGGCGCCGATCTTCGAGGTCGCCGACTACGGGCTCGTGGACGACCTGTTCAAGGCCGTCCCCAAGCTGCTGGAGAAGATCCGAGAGGCCAAGGCCTGAGCCGTTCTCCGGTGCGCCGTGCCGCCCTTCGCGCGGCACGGCCGTCCGGGCCGTGAGGTTGGAAGGGGCGATCATGGTCAACGGTTTGGATTTCGGACTTCTCCTGCTGGTCGCCGCGGTGTTCGCGGCCGGGGTCGCGGTGAAGGTGGGCCGCATCCGACTCGGTGCGGCGGAGGATCGCGGCGGCGACTACCGCCGCCGCGCGGTGGAGCTGTGGCGGGCGGTCGCCGGACACCGGAGGATCCTGCGGGAGCACCCGGCCGGGCGCCACCACCTGTTCCTCTTCGCGGCCTTCGCCCTGATGCTTCTCATCATCGTCGCGGTCCAGGTGTCCTTCCGGCTGCCCGCGGGCGGGGCCGGCCCGCTGAGCCTGCTGGTCGAGGCGCTCGGCTGCCTCGGCCTGTACGGGACCTGGCGCCTGTGGCGGCGCCGCTACCGGGAGCGGCCTCCTCAGCTGGACGAGCAGCCGCAGGACCGCTGGGCCCTGCTCCTCCTCTTCTCGCTCTTCGTCACCGGCCTCCTCCTCACCGGCGTCCGGATCGGCGTGACCGGGGGAGGCTGGAACCTCTGGCATCCGGTGGGATTCCTGCTGAGCCTGCCCTTCCAGGCGCTGCCGGCCGACGTCACGGCGTGGCTCGTGCGCGTGGTGTGGCGCCTCCACCTGCTCCTGGTCCTCCTGACCGTGGCTTCCCTGCCCTTCGGGAAGTTCTCCCACGTCCTGTTCGGTGCGGCGAGCGTCTTCTTCCAGAACCTCGGCCCCAAGGGGGCCTTCCGCCCCGTGGACATCGAGAACTCCGAGGTGTACGGGGTCGGACAGGTGGAGACGTTCTCCTGGAAGCACCTGCTGGACCTGGAGGCCTGCGTTCGCTGCGGACGCTGCCAGGCCCGGTGCCCCGCCCACGCCACGGAGAAGACCCTCAATCCCAAGAAGGTCGTCCAGGACCTGAAGGCCCACTGGCTCGCGAAGGCCCCCGCCCTGCGCCGGGGGAACGCCGATGCCTTCGAGGACACCCTCATCGACGGGGCCGGGGTGCAGCAGACGGACCTGTGGTCCTGCACGACCTGCCGGCACTGCATGGAGGCGTGCCCGATGATGATCGAGCACGTCGACAAGATCGTCGAGATGCGGCGTCACCTGGTGCTGATGGAGGGGCAGATGCCCCCGGAACTGGTGACGGTGAACAAGAACCTCGAGAACAACTTCAACCCCTGGGGCGTCGGTTGGTCGGCCCGAAACGACTGGATGACGCGGCGGGGCGTGCAGCCGCGGGTGCTCACGGAGGAGGAGAGCCCCGAGTTCGACGTGCTGCTCTGGGTGGGTTGCGCGGGGGCGTACGACGACCGGTACCAGAAGGTCGTGGCGGCCACGGTCCGCCTCCTCGACAGGGCGGGGGTGCGCTTCGGAATCCTCGGTACGCAGGAGAAGTGCTGCGGCGACCCGGCCCGGGCGACCGGGAACGAGTACCTGTACCAGACGCTGGTGGCCGAGAACATCGCGGCCATGGACGCCCTGGGCGTGCGCCGCATCGTCGCTACCTGTCCCCACTGCCTCAAGACCCTGTCCAAGGAGTACCCCCAGTTCGGCGGCAACTACGAGGTCGTCCACCACGCCGAGTTCCTCCTGGGGCTCGTGGCCGAAGGCCGCCTCCGGCCGGTGCGGCCGAACGCGGCCCGGGTGACGTTCCACGACTCGTGCTACCTGTCCCGCTACGCCGGGGTGGTGGACGAGCCGAGGCGGCTGCTCGAGAAGATCGACGGGATCGAGGTGGTGGAGATGGCGCGCTGCCGGGAGGAGAACTTCTGCTGCGGCGCCGGCGGGGGGCGCATGTGGATGGAGGAGGAGAGCCCCCGCATCAACAACGCGCGGGCCGAGGAAGCCCTGGCCACCGGGGCCGAGGTCATCGGCGCGGCGTGCCCCTTCTGCCTCACGATGCTCACCGACGGCGTGAAGGCTCACAAGCGGGAGGACGACGTGCGGGTCCTGGACCTGGCCGAGATCCTCGAGAAAGCCCTGGGCTGAGGGGAGGAGCCGCGATGCAGAGAGCCGCCGTTCTCGCCGTTGCCCTGGGGCTGCCGCTGCTCGCCGCGGGGGCCCGCGCCGAGCAGCCGCCTTCGCGGTTCGTTCCGCCGACGGAGCGGATCGAGAAGCCCTACACGAACGACAAGTGCCTGGACAAGTGTCACGGACTGGAGGGGTTCGGGGCCGGCTCCGCGAACGGGGTGCTTCGCGACCTCCACGTGGACCTGCAGAGATACGTCTTCTCGACCCACGGCCAGAAGGGGATCGAGTGCGTGGACTGCCACGCGGACGCCGATCCCAACGCCCACCCGAGGACGGGCTACCCCCGCGTGGACTGCCGCGCGTGCCACAGCGAGGTCCCGCCCCCCGGCGTCTTCCCGCCCGACGCCCTCAAGCGTCTCGAGGCCAAGGGGATCAAGCCCCCGCCCAAGGAGGCCCGCAAGGCGGAGGGCTGGGTCAAGAGCAAGCACGGGAAGGCGTGGGAGCAGGCCAATCCGGCCGCCCCCTTCTGCCCCCAGTGCCACACGGCCCACTACGTGAGGAAGAGCGAGGATCCCGAGTCCACCGTCGCGAGGGCCGGCCTGCCGGCGACGTGCGGCGCGTGCCACGTGGATCAGGTGCGCGCCTACGACGTGGGGGGGGCCCTGGCCCGGTTCCGCATCGGCGCCCACGGCAAGGGGGACCTGTCCAACCGGTACAGCGTGTGCGAGTGCCTGGGCTGCCACCAGGGGGAGGCCGCCCACGGAGAGGAGGCCGTCACGGAGCAGCGGTGCCCCGCCTGCCACCGGGTGCCGGAGACGAAGGGAGAAAGCGTGTATGCCTCCCTGCACATCCGACCGCTCGCCTCCGACCAGCCCGTGGCCGGCGCGCTCCGGTGGCTGTACGGACTCGGGTTCTGGGGCGTCGCAGGGCTCGGTGCCCTGCTGGCGTTGTTCCTCGGGTTCTCCACCCTGTACCGCCGAAGCGACGGCTGAGGCCGAGGGGAGCTCTGCATGGCCAAGACGCGCTACGGATTCCTGGTCGACCTGCGACGGTGCATCGGGTGCCGGACCTGCCAGGTCGCGTGCAAGGCGGAGAACGACGTGCCGCTCGGCGTGTACCGCACGTGGGTGAAGGAGGTCGAGAAGGGGACGTACCCCAAGGTGCGGCGCCACTTCGTCCCGATCCTGTGCAACCAGTGCGAGGAGCCGGCCTGCACCACCGTGTGCCCCGTGGTCGCCACCTACAGCCTCCCCAACGGGATCGTGTACATCGACCCCCACCGCTGCATCGGGTGCCGGTACTGCATGGCGGCGTGCCCGTACGCCGTTCGGTTCATCCACCCGACCCGGGAGGTCGCCGAGAAGTGCGACTGGTGCTGGCCCCGGGTGAGGGACGGGTACGGCCCGCCCGCCTGCGTTTCCGCGTGCCCCACCGGGGCGATGGTCTTCGGAGACCTGGAGGACCCGGGCAGCGCCATCGCGCGGACCCTGGCGCGGGAGTCGGCCGTGGTCCTCAAGCCCGAGACCGGCAACCAGCCCCGGGTGTTCTACATCGGCCTGGACGACGAGGCCGCCCGGCTCGTCGGGACGCACGGGGAGGAATGAGGCGATGACGCTGCTCTACACGGTTCCCCAGCAGGAAGCCTTCGGCCTCTCCATCGCGATCTACTTCTACCTCACGGGCCTCTCCGCCGGGTCCTTCATCATCTCGACGCTCGCCTACGGCTTCGGGTTCGAGAAGTACAAGCCCGTGGGGAAGGTGGGGGTGGTCCTCGCGACCCTCCTCCTCGTGGCGGCGCCGATGTTCCTGCTCCTCCACTCGGGGCGCCCCCTCCGGGCCTGGCACCTGTTCGTGTACATCCACGGGACCAGCCCCATCTCCTGGGGATCGTTCCTGCTCACCCTGTACCCCCTCAACTGCATCGTCTACGGCTACTTCATGTTCCGGGGGAACGCCCGGCTCACCAAGACGTTCGGCCTCATCGGCATCCCCCTGGCCCTGATGGTGCACGGGTACACCGGCTTCATCCTGAGCTTCGCCAAGGCCCACGTGCTGTGGCGTTCCAGCATGATGCCCATCCTCTTCCTGACCTCGGCGATGGTCTCCGGCGTGGCCATGATGATCCTCGTGACCATCATCAAGGACCGCTTCTTCAGCGAGAAGGGCGAGGTGAACACGGAGGTCGTGTTCGGCCTCGGGAAGATGCTCCTCTGGTTGCTGGTGTTCGACCTGTTCCTCAGCCTCTCCGATCTGGGCGTGCACTACTTCGGCGAGCGCGAGTCCATGGAGACGGCGCGGCTGTTCCTGTTCGGCGCGTTCGCGCCGCTGTTCCTCGGCGTGGAGACGCTCCTGGGGAAGGTCGTCCCCCTCGTGCTCGTCTCGTCGCCCAGGACGCGGAACGTGGCGGTGCTGGGTGCAGCGTCGGTGCTCGTGATGGTCGGGATCTTCGTCATGCGCTGCAACGTCGTGCTCGGCGGCGAGCACATTCCCCTGCTCTGAGGCCGAATTGTATCGCTTCTGCCGTAGACACCCGATCGCCGGCCCCTCCCGCGGGGCACTCCGCCGGGGGCCGTCGTGAACCCGCTGAGCCGCAGGCAGTTCCTGGCAGCCGGCGTCGGCGGGGGCGCCGGGCTGGCGATGGAGAACCAGGTCCGCCGCCTGCGGGCCGTGGAGAAGCCCTGGAACGCCTCCACCGGCCGCGCCCTGAGGAAGTTCCGCGACCCGATTCCGACGGCCTGCCCCGGGTGCGGGGCCGCGTGCGCCCTGGTGGCCTTCCGGGACGGCGCCAGAGTCGTCCAGGTGGGCCCCAACCCGTCCGCGGCTCCGGCCGGCGCCCTGTGCCCGAGGGCGTACGAAGCCCTCGAGGCCGTGTACGATCCGGAGCGGGTCCTCGTTCCCCGGCGCCGGGAGGGGCCGCGGGGAGCCGGGCGGTGGCGCGAGATCGGATGGGACGAGGCGCTGGACCTCGTCGCGTCGGTGCTGGGGGCCGAGCCCGCGTCCGCGTACGTGGAGGTCGGACGGCCCGACCCCCTCGCCGGGGTCCTCCTGGGGAGACTCGGCGTGGAGCGCCGCATCGAGCACGGGGCCTCGATGGAGTGGTCGGCCCGCGAGGCACAGCGGGCGGTCTACGGTCTCCCCCTGGGGCGGCCCAGGCTCGACGGCGCTGCGATGGTCCTCCTGGCCGGGGCCCGGCCCCTGGATGGCGGGCCCGGTTTCTCCGCGTGGGCCCAGGACCTGATGCGCGCCCGGGCCGGGGGCACCCAGGTGGTTTCCCTCTCTTCCTACGAGGGGCCCACGGGGAGCCTAGCCGACGAGTGGATTCCCGTGCGTCCCGGCACGGCCGCCCTCGTGCTCCTGGGGCTAGCGCGCATCCTGCTCTCGGAGCGCTGGTACGATCCGGAGGACCTGACGCGGGCGACGGGCGCCACGCCGGAGCAGCTTCTCCAGACCCTCTTCCCCTCCCCGGCCGACCTTGTGGAGGCCGCGGCGGGCATCCCCGCCATCCGGCTGGTCCAACTGGCGCGCCGGGTCGCGGAACAACGGCCCTCCCTCTGCGTGGCGGACGGCGCGGGAACCTCCCAGGCCCTCACCCTGGAGGCGGCCGCCGCGCTGCTCAACTCCCTGGAGGGAAGCCCGGAGAGCGTGGGGGTGCGGCTCGCCCACGCCCCTTCCTGGCTCCCCTCCTTCGAGCCGACGCTTTCCCGGACGCGAGCCGTCAAGGACATCCTGGCGGGCAACGAGAGGGCTTCCCTCTACCTGGCCTACCGCGCCAACCCGCTCTACTGGAGTCCCAGGACCGAGACCGTGCGCAGGGCCTTCGCGGACGAGTCCCGGGTCGGGCTCCTGGTGGCGATGGACACCCACCTCACGGAGACGGCCGAGCTGGCCGACCTGGTGCTGCCCGCGTCGACCGACCTGGAGATGTGGAACCTGCTGGGCGGCTACACGCCCGAGGGCCGCCCCTACGCCGTCCTCCAGCAGCCGACCACCCGCGCGTCCTCCGAGCCGGCGTTCCTCGCGAGCCCCGAGACGGACCCCGGGCGGCTGTTCGACGCTCCTCGCCCGGCTCCCCTCGGCGAGGCGCGGCAGTTGGGCGACCTGCTCCTCGGGGTCCTGGACCGGCTCGGCCACCCGCTCCGGGAGGACTTCCCCCACCCCGACTGCGGGAGCTACGTGCGGGAACTGGGAGACACGGTGCCCCCCCTGGCCGCCGACGGAGGGTTCGAGCGGCTCGGCCGCGAGGGAACCTGGCTCGGGCGGAGCGCCTCCTACCCCTGGGCCGCCGAGCGGGGTTTCCCGACGCAGAGCGGTCTCGTGGAGGTGCGGGCGCGTCTGGTCCACCGGGTCCCCCGGGAGTTCAAGCGGCTGGAGGGGGAGACCTTCGCCCTGGTCGTGCTCGAGTACCCGGAGCTGGATCCCGGGTACGCCAACTCGCGCTGGGGGCGGGAGATCCGCTTCGAGAACCCGCTCCTGATGAACGCCGAGGCGGCGAGACGCCTGGGACTCGAAGCCGGGGACCGGGTGATGATCCGCACCGAGGTGGGCCACGCCGTGGCGCCCGTGATGCCCATCCAGGGCATCCACCCCCAGGCGGTGGCCGTGGCGGCGGACTTCGGGCACTGGGCGGGCGGGGTGGCGGCCACGGCCCGGGCGGTCCCCTCGGGAGCTCCCCCGCGGCCGCTCCTGGTCGAGCGGAGGGGCTTCCTGTCCAATCCGCTGGGGATCGCGGCGCCGGGCACCGAAGGGCGCGAGGCGCCGTGGTGGCACGCCCACGGGGCGGGGTTCTCGGTCGCCGCCCTGAGCCCCTTCACCTCCGACGAGCACGGGGCGCAGGCCTGGCGTGAGGTGCGCGTGACGGTCCACAAGGTCTGAACGGTACGCTAGGAGTCGACATGTTCTTGATTCGACGCTTCTCCCGGATGACCAAGGGGGGCATCGCCGGCTTCCTCGCCGTCCTCGCCCTGGCGGGGCTGACGGCGTTCGTCGGGGCCGCGCGGTGGGTGAACACATCCCCGTCACAGTGCGCCTCCTGCCATCCCGAACTCACGGCGATGTGGAAGCGGAGCCAGTCACACCCGTCCGAGCGGGTCACGTGCCACGAGTGCCACGCCCAGCACGGGGAGCTCCCGAAGTCGCCCAACGTGCTGGCCTACGTGCGGGACACCCTGATCCCGGAGAAGTACCTTTCGGCCGACGACAGGATCGAGCCCCGGTGCGAGGGCTGCCACGAGGGCATCCGCACTGCCGAGACCGAGCGCGACAAGATCATCAAGCTGAACCACAAGGTCCACCTGGCAGCGCCGGAGGACGGCCAGGCCCCCCTGGGGTGTCTCGACTGCCACCGCAACATCGCCCACGACAAGGCGCAGGTGGAGACGAACCGGCCGACGATGGCGGGTTGCTTCACGGGCGACTGCCACCGGAAGGACCGCAACAAGGACAACTGCCGGCGCTGCCACTACCAGCACCTGGCCGAGGCGAGCCCCGAGGTGCTGTGAGCCGATCGCCCGTGCCCCGCCCGCCGTCGCTACCCCAAGGGACTCCATGGAATTCGAACTGACGGAAGAGCACCGCATGGTCCAGGAGATGGTCCGGCGGTTCGCCGAGAACGAGATCGCCCCCATCGCCGACGCGGTCGACCGCGAGGAGCGCGTCCCGCGGGAGACGCGGGGCAGGATGTCGGAGCTCGGCCTGATGAGCATGCTGGTGCCGGCCGAGGAGGGCGGCACCGGCGTGGGGGCGGTGGCGTACGCCCTCGCGTTGATGGAGATCGGGGCGGCCTGCGCCAGCCATGCGGTCACCACCTCGGTCACGAACATGGTGTGCGAGAGCATCTGGCGCTTCGGGACCCCGGAGCAGCGGGCCCGCCACATCCCCCGCTTCGCGTCGGGGGAGTACGCGGCTGGGGCCTTCGCCCTCACCGAGCCCAACGCGGGCTCGGACGCCCGGAGCCTCCGGGCCACGGCGGATCGGGACGGCGACTCCTACGTGCTCAACGGCAGCAAGGTCTTCATCACGTCGGGGTCCTATGCCGGGGTGCTGATGGTGGCGGCCCGGACCGACCGTTCCGCGGGCAGCGGGAGCATCAGCGTGTTCCTCGTCGAGCGGGGGACCCCGGGGCTCAAGGTGGGCCGCAAGGAGGAGAAGCTCGGGCAGCGGGGTTCGGACACGGTGGAGATCGTGCTCGAGAACTGCCGCGTGCCGGTGGCGAACCGCCTCGGCCGGGAGGGCGACGGGTTTCGGATCATGCTCGCGAGCCTCGACGGAGGGCGCATCGGCATCGCCGCGAACTCCTGCGGGCTGGCCCGGGCCGCCTTCGAGTCGGCCGCGCGGTACGCGAAGGAGCGCCGGCAGTTCGGGAAGGCGATCGCGGAGTTCCAGGCCATCCAGTGGAAGCTCGCCGACATGGCGACGCAGATCGAGGCCGCGACCCTCCTGACCCTGCGGGCCGCCGACCGCAAGGAGGCCGGCCGCCCGTACACCCAGGAGGCCAGCATGGCGAAGGTGTACGCGACCGAGATGGTGCAGAGGGTCTGCCGGGAGGCGATCCAGATCCACGGCGGGTACGGGTACGTGCGGGAGTACCCCGTGGAGCGCTACCTCCGGGACGCCATGGCGGTTACCCTGTACGAGGGCACGAGCGAGGTGCAGCGGATGGTGATCTCGAGGAACCTGCTGGCCCAGTGAGGCGATGCCCGGGGCGGTCGAAGCCGCCCCGGAGGAGGCGACGATGAGCGACCCGAAGCGCGAGGCCCTCCGAAGCGAGACGTCCCGGTGGGAGGGGGAGGTCGAGCGGTCTCTCCACCGCCACCCCGAGCGCCGGGAGACGTTCTCCACCCTGTCGGAGATCCCCGTCCGCAGGCTCTACACCCCCGAGGACGTGGCCGGCTCCGACTACCTGCGGGACCTCGGCTACCCGGGGGAGTACCCCTTCACCCGGGGCGTCCAGAGCACCATGTACCGGGGCCGCCTCTGGACCATGCGCCAGTTCTCCGGGTTCGGGACCCCGGAGGAGACCAACCAGCGCTACAAGTACCTCCTGGGGCACGGTCAGACCGGGCTGTCGGTGGCGTTCCACTTCCCGACCCTCAAGGGTGTGAACTCCGACCACGCCCTGTCGCGGGGGGAGGTGGGCAAGTGCGGGGTCGCCGTGGACAGCCTGCGGGACATGGAGATCCTGTTCGACGGCATCCCGCTCGACCGGGTTACGACCTCGATGACCGTCAACCACCCGGCACCGGTCCTCCTGGCCATGTACCTCGCCGTGGCCGAGAAGCAGGGGGTCTCCTGGGACCGGGTCGGGGGCACGGTGCAGAACGACCCGCTCAAGGAGTTCTTCGCCCAGAAGTCCTACATCTGGCCCCCCAAGGAGAGCGTGCGGCTGCTGGTGGACACCATGGAGTTCTGCGCGCGGCACGTGCCCAAATGGCATCCCGTGTCGATCTCCGGCTACCACATCCGGGAGGCCGGCAGCACCGCCCAGCAGGAACTGGCGTTCACCCTCGCGGACGGCATCGCGTACGTCGAGGCGGCGGTGGAGCGGGGCCTCGACGTGGACGCCTTCGCGCCCCACCTGTCGTTCTTCTTCGACGCGCACGTGGACTTCTTCGAGGAGATCGCCAAGTTCCGGGCGGCCCGGCGGCTCTGGGCGCGGGTGATGAAGGAGCGGTTCGGCGCGAAGAACCCAAAGAGCCTGTGGATGCGGTTCCACACCCAGACGGCGGGCGTGAGCCTCACGGCCCAGCAGCCCCTCAACAACATCGTCCGCACGGCCTTCGAGGCGCTCTCCGCGGTGCTGGGGGGCACCCAGAGCCTGCACACCAACTCCTTCGACGAGGCGGAGGCCCTGCCCACCGAGCAGGCGGTCACCGTGGCACTGCGCACCCAGCAGATCATCGCCCACGAGACCGGCGTGGCGAACACCGTCGACCCCCTGGCCGGCTCCTACTTCGTCGAGGCCCTCACGGACGAGATGGAGAAGGCGGCCGTCGAGTACATCCGCAAGATCGACGAGCTGGGGGGCATGGTGGCGGCCGTGGAGGCCGGGTACCCGCAGAACGAGATCATCCGGGCTTCCATGGAGTTCCAGAAGGCCGTGGAGTCCGGCGAGAAGGTGATCGTGGGCGTCAACCGCTTCCCCATGAAGGAGCAGACGACGATCCCGCTCCTGAAGACCTGCTCGTGAACACCTTCCTCGCCGAACAGGCCGACGCCATCCCCACCTATTCAGACCTCGTGCTGCGCGCCGTGTGGCGGCCCGCGCCCCGCCACCGGGTCTCCCTGCTCGATCTGGCGGCCATCGACCGC
>CAZGRT010000119.1:0-27388 GCA_964528225.1 uncultured Thermodesulfobacteriota bacterium
AGCGGTTCTGGAGGACGGCCGCACGCTGCGCAGCAGTGTGGTCGCGTCCCAGGTTTAAGGGATTTGATTTAGATCATACCTGAATGGTCTAGTGGTTTTCCCTACTTTCTTCAATTTAAGTCTGAATTTGTCAATAAGGACTTCATGATCTGAGCCACAGTCAGCACCCAGCTCGATGAGCGCGAGGGCGTCGGCGGGCCGGCCCGGATCCGCGCAGCCGGTCTCCACGGGCTTGAAGACGCCGACCCGCAGGCCCCGGTCGCGCATCGCCCGGGCCAGGGCGCAGGCCACGGCGGTCTTCCCCACGCCGGTGTCGGTGCCGGCCACGTAGAGGGCGCAGCCCGTCATGGCCCTTCCGTGGCCGCGCGGATTCCTTCGGCGGCCGCCTCCACCAGGAGGTCGATCTCGGCCTCCGAGACCGTGAGGGGCGGCATCAGGACCACGACGTCCCCCAGGGGCCGGATCACGACGCCCCGTTCCCGGGCGGCGAGGGCGGCCCGCCGGCCTCGCCGCTCCGCAGCGGGGAAGGGCCGCCGGGTGGCCCGGTCCGCGACGAGTTCGATCCCGACCATCAGGCCCCGCTGGCGCACGTCGCCCACGTGGGCAAGGGGAGCCACCCGCTCGGCGAGGCGGGTCCGCAGGTGTTCGATCTTCCCCGGCAGCACCTCCAGCACTCGGTTCCGCTCGAAGAGGTCGAGGCTCGCGAGGGCGGCGGCGCACCCCAGCGGGTTCCCGGTGTAGGAGTGGCCGTGGTAGAAGGTCCGGTGCTCCTCGTAGGGGCCCCGGAAGGCGTCGTAGACGGCCTCGGTCGTCAGCGTGGCGGCCAGCGGCAGGTACCCGGCCGTGAGGCCCTTGGCGAGGCACAGGAAGTCGGGCTCCACCTCCTCCTGCTCGCAGGCGAACATCGTGCCTGTGCGGCCGAAGCCCGTCGCCACCTCGTCGCAGACCAGCAGGACGCCGTGCCTGCGGCACAGCCGCTCCACGTCGGCCAGGTACCCGTGGGGCGCGGTGACGATGCCCGAGGCGCCCTGGACCAGCGGCTCGATCACCAGGGCGCACACCTCGGATCCGCGCTCCTCGAGCAGTCTTTCCAACTCCTCCAGGCAGGCCGTCCCGCAGTCCTCCGGCCGCTTCCCGACGGGGCAGCGGTAGCAGTGGGGGTAGGGCGCCCGGAGGGCGTCGAACAGGAGCGGCCGGTACAGGCCGTGGAACACGTCGATGCCCCCGAGGCTCACCGACCCCACGGTGTCCCCGTGGTAGGCGTCGGTGAAGGCCACGAACCTCGTCCTAAGCCCCTGACCCCGCTGGCGGCAGCACTGGTACGCCATCTTCAGCGCCACCTCCACCGCGGTGGACCCCGAGTCGGAGTAGAAGACCCGGCTGAGGCCTCCCGGCGCGAGTTCCACCAGGCGCCTCGCGAGCTCGATGGGCGGCACGCTGCCGAGGCCGAGGAGCGTGGTGTGGGCCACCCGGCCGAGCTGGTCGCGCACGGCGGCGTCGAGTTCCGCCACCCGGTGGCCGTGCACGTTCACCCAGAGGCTCGAGACGCCGTCCAGGTAGCGGTTGCCGTCCGTGTCGACCAGCCAGCACCCCTCGGCGGCCGCCACCACGAGCGCCTCCTCGGCCTCCCACTCCTCGGCCTGGGTGAACGGGTGCCACAGGTGCCGGCGGTCGAGGGCCGCGAGTTCACGGGTCCGCTCCGAGCGCGGGCTCTTCATGCCGCCGCCCCGGTAGCGCTCGCGTCCGCACGCAGTTCGGCGAACGCCCCGCACAGGGCGTCGAGGTCCGCCGCGTCGTGCTCGGAGCTCACCGTGACCCGGAGCCGGCTCGTGCCCTCCGCCACGGTCGGGGGTCGGATGGGATGAACCCAGAAGCCCCGTTCCCAGAGCGCCTCGGCCCAGCGCAGGGTCGTGCGGTTGTCGCCGAGGACCACCGGGACGATGGGGGTCGGGTCGTCGGGGACCGCGAAGCCGGCTCCCCGAAGACCCGCGCGGAGCCGCCCGGCGTTCTCCCGCAGGCGCTCCACGCGGTCGGGTTCGGCCGCCACGATTCGCAGGGCCTCCAGGGCCGCCCCCGCTGCGGCGGGAGGCGGGGCGGTGGTGTAGATCAGGCTCCTCGCGCGGTTGACGAGGAGGTCCCGCACGGGTGCGGCGCACGCCACGAAGGCGCCGAAGGAGCCCAGCGCCTTTCCCAGGGTGCCCATGTGCACCAGGTCGCGCGGGTCGACGCCGCAGTGGTGTGCGGTGCCGCGTCCGGCGCCGAGAACCCCGGTGGCGTGGGCATCGTCCACGACCAGAAGCGCCCCGTGGCGGGAGGCCAGGCGCGCCAGTTCGGGCAGGGGGGCGACGTCGCCGTCCATGCTGAAGACGCCGTCGGTCACCACGAGCCGGCGGGGGGCCCCCGCGTGGGTTTCGAGGAGCTCCCCGAGGTGGCCCGGGTCGGTGTGGCGGTAGATGGCCTTGGCCGCACGGGAGAGGCGGCAGGCGTCCACGATGGAGGCGTGGTTGAGTCGGTCGGAGAAGATCGTTCCCTCGGGCATCAGGGCCTGGAGGACGCCCAGGTTGGCCTGGTAGCCGGTGGAGAACAGCACGGCGGACTCGGCTCCCTTGAGGGAGGCGAGCTCCTCCTCGAGTTCCCGGTGCAGGCCGAGGGTCCCGGTGATCAGCCGGCTTGCCCCGGCCCCGGAGCCCCACCGCCGGGCCGCGCGGGAGGCGGCCTCTGCGAGGCGCGGGTCGGCGGCCAGGCCGAGGTAGTCGTTGGAGGAGAAGTTGCGCACGTCGCGGCCGGCCACCCGGACCCGCGCTCCGCAGGGCCCTTCGAGGGTGGTGAGTTGCCGGCGGCTCGCGGCGGCGTCCAGCGCGGCGAGGTCGGAGGCGACCCAGGCGGGGATCACGGCCGCGCCCCCCCGCCCTCGGCCACCGGCCGGAACCCGAGGGCGCGGACCATGCCCAGGTCCCGGGAGGGCTCCCGCCCCGCGGTGGTGAGGTAGTGGCCGACCATCATGCCGTTGGCGCCGGCGTAGAAGATCCACGACGCGAGGTCGCCGAGGTTGCGGTCCCTCCCGGCGCAGACCTTGATGGTCGCGCCGGGCAGGAGCAGGCGGTACACCGCCACGATCTTCAGGCACTCCAGGGGTTCCAGGGGGGGCATGTCCTGGAGCGGCGTGCCCTTCACCGGGACGAGGAAGTTCAGGGGAACGCTGTCGACGTCGAGGTCGCGCAGGGTGAGCGCCATCTCCACCCGCTGGGCGCGGCTCTCACCGACCCCGAAGATGCCCCCGGAGCACGTCATGAGGCCCACGCGCTTGGCGGCGGCCACGGTGGCGACGTCGTCGTCGTAGTCGTGGGTGGTGCACACCCGGGGGAAGAAACTCCGAGCGGTCTCCAGATTGTGGTGGTAGCCCTCCAGGCCGGCGTCGCGCAGGCGGCGCAGGGCCCCCTCGGAGAGGATCCCGAGGCTCGCGCAGGGGCTTACGGCCCCCTCCGCGGCGATCCGGGAGACCGCCTCGCACACCCGGTCGAGTTCGGGGCCCTCGCCGACCCCCGTGCCGCTCGTCACGATGCCGAACCGGTTCGCCCGGCTGTCCGCCCCCTCCCGGGAGCACGCCACGAGATCCGCCGGCTCCCTCAGGTCGTAGACCGGGGTGTCGGCGCCGTGGTGGGCCGACTGTGCGCAGAAGGCGCAGTCCTCGGCGCACCGTCCGCTCTTGGCGTTGACGATGCCGCACAGTTCCACGTCCCACCCCTTGGAGCGGCGGGCCAGGCGGTGGGCCGAGGGCAGCAGGTCGTAGACCTCGGGCCCCTCGCACTCCATCAGGCGCTCCGCCTCCTCGGCGGTGACGGACCCGCCCTCGCAGATCTTCCCCTCCAGCGACTCCACCCACGCGCGCATGGCATCCTCCTCCGCTCCGGGAAGGGATCGGTACCACGGGCGGCGCCGGGGCGTCAACCGGATGTGCGAAGAGGTTTACGAGACGGGGGCGGCGGGTGGCCGGCATCCGGCCGTGCGCGGGAGAGCCCCTGGTGCCGGGTGGGGTCCCCGCGCGAGCCGGACGAGGGTCAGACGATCTTGTTGAGCGGGTACTCGATGATCCCGGTGGCGCCCTCCCGGAGGAGCTGCGGGATCAGTTCGCGCACCACCGACTCCTGCACCACGGCCTCCAGGCTGAGCCAGTCGGAGCGGTAGAGGTGGGCGATGGTCGGGGCCTGCAGGCTCGGCAGGAGGCCGATCACCGACTCCAGGCGGTCGTCGGGGACGTTCATCTTGATCCCCACCATCCCGTCGGCCTTCAGGGCCCCCTGGAGCAGGAGGGCCAGCTGGTCGATCTTCTGCCGTCGCTCAGGGTCCTCCCAGGCGTTCCGGTTCGCGATGAACTTGGTGTTGGTCTCCAGCAGCGTCTCCACGATCCTGAGGCCGTGGGCGCGGATCGTCGACCCGGTCTCCGTCACCTCGACGATGGCGTCGCAGAGCCCCTCGACCACCTTGGCCTCGGTCGCGCCCCAGGAGAACTCCACCTCCACCTCGATGCCCCGGGACGCGAAGTACCGGCGGGTGAAGTTCACGAGCTCGGTGGCTATCTTCTTGCCCCGCAGGTCCTCTGGCCGGGTCACCGGGCTGTCCCCGGGCACCACCAGGACCCAACGCGCGGGTCGGGTCGAGACCTTCGAGTAGACCAGGTCGCACACCTCGACCACGTCGGAGTCGTTCTCCAGGATCCAGTCCTTTCCCGTCAGACCGGCGTCGAGCACCCCGTCGGCCACATAGCGGCTCATCTCCTGGGCCCGCACCAGCGACAGGCGCAGGCCGGGGTCGTCCACCGACGGGAAGTAGTTGCGGGAGCTGGACCGGATGCGCCACCCCGCCCGGCGGAACAGCTCGACGGTGGCCTCCTCGAGGCTGCCCTTGGGAATCCCCAGCTTGAGAGCGCTCATGACTTGTACACCTCCGCCGGATCGAAGACCGGCTTCCCCTCGACCACCCACCGCTCCCCGTCCACGCGCCGGTAGAAGCAGCTGCGGTGGCCCGTGTGGCACGCTGCCCCGCCCGCCTGCTCTACCTTGAGGACGACGGCGTCGGCGTCGCAGTCCACCCGGACCTCCCGCACGTGCTGAACGTGGCCGGAGCTCTCGCCCTTCATCCAGAAGGCGTTGCGCGAGCGGCTGTAGAACCAGGCCTTGCCGGTCTCCAGAGTGCGCCGGAAGGCCTCCTCGTTCATGTACGCGAGCATCAGGACCTCGCCGGTGGCGGCGTCCTGCACGACGGCCGGAATCAGGCCTCCGGCCTTGTCGAAGTCGAGTCGTTCCATGGGGTCTCCTGCCTCTGTCGGGGGTGTGGTTGTGGAGGAAGAACCGGGGTCAGCGGGTGACCAGCCGCGGGCTCGCCAGGCTTCCCCGCACCCGGGCGGTGTAGCGCCCGTCGCTCGCGCGGGGGCCAGGGAAGACGGCGAAGAGCAGCGCCAGGTCCTGGGAGGCCTTCTCGTTGGGGCGAAGCGACAACAGCCCGTTCACGAGGCTGCGCGACGTGTCGGCGCGCAGCAGCACGCTGCCGGAGAACTCCACGCCCATGTCGCCGTTCTCGAAGGTGAGGGTCTCGACCTCGAGCTTCCCCGCCTCCGAGGATGCCCGGACGCGGCCGTCGCCGAGGGTCACGGCGGGCACCGGGATTCCCCGGACCTTGCCCGCCTCGATCTTCACCCCCCGCAGGGTAGACTCCAGGCGCCCCGACGACTGCTCCGGGGCCTGGCGGTCGAGGGTCAGGTCCAACTGGGCCGTGAGGGTGCCGGACAGGGCGAGCTCCTCCACGGGTTCCGGGAGGGGGATCTGGCCCAGGTCCACGCCCTGGACGGAGACGGCCGCCGAACGCTCGCCCGTGAGCTCCGCGGACCCCTGGAGGGTTCCTCCCAGGGTCCGCGCCTGGAACTCCAGCACGCCGCGCCCCCGGGCGAGACCGAGCAGGGGAATCCTGGCGCGGACGTCCTGGAAAGCCAGGGCCGCCCCGCCCGGCTGGTTCAGTTCGAGGCGGACCCGCCGCGCGGCCAGACCCGGGAAGGCGCCGGGGCCGAGTCCCTCGATGCGGACGGTCACGTCCGCCTGCCTCAACCGCTCCTCGGCTCGCCGGGCCAACTCGCCGTATGGAAAGACCTGCCACAGCGACACCAGGAAGATCGCGAGGGTGAACGCCGCGTACCCCACCCCCCGCAGGGCCTGCGCACGGGTGCGTTTCGCCTCGGCCACGTCAGGTCGCCTCCAGCGGCTCGTAGGCCGAGACCTGGAAGCGCACGTCCAGCAGGTCGGCGTCGTCGAAGCGGGGGCGGATCTGGATCTGCTTCACGCGCAGGAGTTCCGGCGAGTTCTCCACCTGGTGGAGGTAGCGCACCAGATCCGGGAGGCGGATCTTCTCCATGCGGATCTCCACGGCGTTCTCGCGGTAGTACCGGGTCGACTCGCCGGTCTTCGGCTTCATCTGGACGATGCGGTCCTGCACCTGCTGGCGCTTGGCCAGGGACTCCAGGTAGGAGAGGATGGAGAAGCCGCGGCTGCGCCGGAGGTGCGTCTCGATGCCATCGATCCGGGAGCGCAGGCGCTCGAAGCGGGCGGCCAGTTCCCGGATCTCCCGGTGCTCGGTCCGCTTGGCCTCCACCCGCCGGTCGAGCAGGGCCAGGTGCCCATGCACCGGTTCCCACACCCCGAGCCAGAAGCCGATGACCGCGACGGCCGCGACGCCGGCACCGACGACGAGTTGCTCGCGGGGTGAGAGGCGCACCGCTCAGCCCTCCCGGTTGAGGCTGATGGTGAGCTTGAAGATCACCTTGTCGCGCTCGACACCCGCCTTGGCGTCGCTCACGGTCACCGACACGAAGCGCGGGTAGTCCGCCAGGTCTGCCTTGATCTTGTCGATGGAGTCGAAGCTCGTCGTGATGCCCTCGACCCTCACCCGGCCTTCCTCCACGGTGAAGTCACGAAACTCCACTTCGAGCTCCGGGGGAATCCTCGTGGAGATCTCCCGGAGGATCCGCAGGGGGGAGACCTCCCAGTCCACCAGGCTGCCCAGGCTCGCGGCGCGGCTCTCGAGTTCCCGCACCTCGCTGCGCATCTGGTCGATCTCGCTCACCACGTTGGTCACGTTGGGCAGCGCCTCGCGGAACACCTGCCGGATCTCGTCGCGCAGCACCTGGTACTGGGCCCCCCGGTACGCGGATTCCCGCCAGACCCACAGGCCCCACAGGGCGAGCAGGGTCAGCGCATAGGCGCCGCCCCGGATCGCGAGCCCCTTCCATGGCCCCTTGTCCTGGCCGGGAGCGAGGTTGCCCTGGAGCAGGTTGACCTGGGAACCCTGGCCCGCGTAGCCCTCGCGCAGCGCGAGCCCCAACGGGATCGCCCAGGCAGGCCACGGGTACTGGCCGCCGGTCTCGTCGACCAGGGTCGGTGACGGGAACGGGAGCATCCGGACCGGGAGTCCGAGGGCCTGGGACCATGCCTCGGTGTCCTGGGCGGGGGCGTCGTGCCCCGACAGGTAGACTTCTTCGATCGCGGGGCTGTGGCGGCTCAGGGAGGAGAGGAAGCGGGCCGCCTCGGGCAGCACCGCTTCTCCGGACGGGGACGAGAAGGCGTGGAACCCCAGCGGCCCGTCGGGCCCCACGACCACGGCCTGGCACAGCGAGGGGCCCAGGTCGATCGCCACCACGGTCCGCCCCGCCGGGAGCGCCCGCATCGCCACCGTGCCGAGCGCCAGGGCCTCCACGTCCACCACACGAGGTTCGAGGCCGGCGGCGCGCAGTTCGTCGAGCAGCGCAGTCACCCGCGTCTCGGGCGCCGCGGCGAGCAGCACCGAACTCGCCCCCTTCTGCCTCCGGAGGACCTGGACGTGGCAGACCACCTCCTCCAGGGCCAGGGGAAGCGATTCCTCCGCCTCCAGCGGCGCCGCCTGCTCGAGCCTGGTCCGGTCCGTGAACGGGAGGGTCACGACCCGCGGGAACACCGCGTCGGCCGGGAGGGCCGTGATCACGGCGTCGGCCCGGGGGAGACCCGCCTCCAGCAAGGCCACGCCCCTCTCCTCCGGCGAGGCGTGGGGCAGCAGCTCCACCCGAATCAGGCGGTCGACGGTCGCGCTCCTCCACCCGCCCTTCAGGTGTACCGCGACGGCCTCCCGGGCGCCGATCCGGATTCCGAGTGTGGTCTTGGGCATGAAATTCCCCGCCGCCGGCGGTTCCTGGGTGGAACGACGGCAAGGTATCGGAAAGGGTTGTCCCGAATCAAGAACGCCATCGCCCCCGCGCGGGGCGGGGGCGATGGAGGAGGGATCAGTCCCGACCGAACTTGCGCAGTTGCCGTCGCCTGCGGCGCGCGGCCTTGCGCTCCTTGATCCGGCGCATCTCGCTCTTGCTCACGTAGAACGAGTGGCGCTTCACGGCGGGGAGCACGTTGCGCTGGAAGTCCTTCTTCAGCTTCCGGACCTCACGCTCGAAGTCGCGACGCGGGTCGCTTCCTTCTCGATCGTAGTCCCTGCGGGGACGGCGCTCGCCGCCCTGGTAGTCGTTTCGCTCACGGATCAAAGGGAAAACACCTCCTCCCTGTTCGGAATTCTCCCCGGATCGGGGAGGCGAAGACTTGTATCAGGTGGCGCAACGGTTGTCAATGCAAAGGCGGCGCGCAAGGGAGAGGGCGTCCGTCTCCGGCCGAAGGTCCGGGGCCGGGTGGGATCGGGTTCCGGGCAGGACGTCGGGTTCAAGACCGGCGCGCTCAACAAAACGTCTCGGCGGGCCGTAATCGAAGGTTTTGACCCTTGACACCCGTTGCCAGAAGCGTAAGGCTGAACGCCCCGTTCGACGAGCCCGACGCGGGCAACCACCGTTCTACGAAGAGGAGGAGACCCCATGAGGAGACTCGGCTTCCTGTGCGTTCTGCTCTCCGCGGCCTTGGCGGTCGCTCCCGTCGCCCTGGCGGCGAAGAAGCGCCTGGCCTTCGGTGGCGGTCCGACCGGCGGCACGTTCCAGTACTTCTCGAACGCGATCGCGATCATGCTCTCCAAGGGCATCCCGGACGTGGAGGTGTCGAGCGAGGGGACCGGGGGCTCGGCCGAGAACCTGAAGCGGCTCGACAGCGGAGACGTCGACTTCGGCATCGTGTACTCCGGCGACCTCTGGCTCGGCGCCAAGGGGCAGCTACCCCAGGACGCGAAGGAGTACAAGAAGGTCCGCCCGATGTCGTACCTCTACGGTGCGCCCGCCCAGCTCGTGACACTGAAGGGGTCGGGCATCACCGACCCGAAGCAGCTGGCCGGCAAGAAGGTGGCCGTGGGCAACGCGGGCTCGGGCGCCGCCCTCTCGGCGCAGCGCTACTTCGAGGCGCTCGGCCTGTGGGACAAGATGGAGCCCCAGTTCCTGGGGTATTCCGCCGCCGCCTCGGCCCTGGGCGACAAGAAGATCGACGCCTTCTGGGTGCTGGTCGGCTACCCGAACGCCTCGATCATCGAGGCGAGCACCACGAACGACATCGTCCTCCTCGACCTGAACAAGGCCGCGGACGAGGCGAAGTTCTTCGAGAAGTTCCCCTTCTACGCGAAGACAAAGATCCCGGCCGGCACGTACAAGGGGCAGGACGTGGAGATCAACAGCTTCAAGGATTCGGCCCTGTGGTGCACCCAGGTGAAGGTCGACGAGGGCGTGGTCTACGAGTCTCTCAAGCTCGTGTTCGCCCCCGAGGGCCTGGACGAGATGGTGAAGGCCCACAAGGCCGCCCGGGAGATGTCGCTGGAGACCGGGATCGACGGCATCCCGCTCCCGCTGCACAAGGGCGCCCAGAAGTTCTGGGCCGAGAAGGGAGCGAAGATCCCGGACGCCATCAAGGCCGCGGATTGACGGAGACAGCACCGGGAGACGTTGGACGGGAGGGGGCATCGCCCCCTCCCGTTTTTCCTTCGAGAGCAGGGCCGGATGGAGCAGGCGCCGGCAGGGGAGGGTGAGGGAATGTCGGTAGAGGAATTCCGCCAATCCGCTGCGGGCGGCGACGCCGAGATCCAGAACGAGAAGGTCAAGAAGTACCTGGAAAAGGAGGAGAAGAGCACCCGCAAGGTCGCGGGTGCCTGGCATTGGCTGTCCGCCGCGATGATGGCGGTCATGGTGGTCTTCTACTTCTACTCGTCGGGCATCGCCCCGGTCTCCGCGCAACTCCACCGGGGCGTGTACGTGCTCCTCACCTACGCCCTCGTCTTCATCATGTTCCCGGCGGGTTCCCTCTGGTTCCGGCCGATCCTGTGCCTCCTCATGGGGCTCGGGCTCGCAGGCGCCGGGTGGGCCGTCTTCGTCTTCGGGGGGATCAACGCCTTCGACGCCAAGGTCGTCGCCGTCAAGGAACTGTTCCAGGACGAGGGCGTCGCCGCCGCGCTGGGCGCCATGGGTCCGTTCTGGCCGTGCATCGTGGCGGGGGTGGTGCTCGGCGGAGCGCTGTACGCGCTGGGGCTGTGGACCGACCGGCGGTGCCCCAACGCCCCGAGCGTGACCGACACCCTCTTCTGCCTCGTGTCCGCCGCCGGGGTCGTCTACTGGATCACCGAGTTCGAGGCGCTGAACTACCGGATGGGGAGCGAGTGGCCCATCGACTTCTACGTGAGCCTGGTGGGCATCGTCATCTCGCTCGAGGTGGCCCGGCGGGTGCTGGGCTGGTCCATGACCCTGATCGGCATCGGCTTCATCCTCTACTGCCTGTTCGGTCCCTACATGCCGGAGGTGTTCGCCCACAGGGGATTCCGGATCGAGCGGGTGGTCAACTCCCTCTACCTGACCCAGGACGGTGTCTTCGGCGTCATGGCGGACGTGCTGGCCACCTACGTGATCCTGTTCATCTTCTTCGGGGCGTTCCTCCAGAAGTCCGGGGCCGGGCGGTTTTTCATCGACGTCCCCCTGTCGATAGCGGGGCGCACGGCCGGCGGCCCCGCCAAGGTGGCGGTGATGGCCTCGGCACTGTTCGGCTCCATCTCGGGCAGCGCCATCGCGAACACCGTGGCCACCGGCGCGTTCACCATTCCCATGATGAAGCGGGCCGGGTTCCGGCCCCACGTGGCCGGCGCCATCGAGCCGGCGGCCTCCATCGGCGGCATGTTCATGCCGCCCGTCATGGGGGCCGGCGGGTTCCTCATGGCCGAACTGACCGGCATCCCCTACGTCAACATCATGCTGATGAGCGTGTTCCCGGCGTTCCTCTACTTCCTCGCCGTGCTCACCATGGTGCACTTCGAGGCCAAGAAGCACGGCATCGAGGGTCTCAAGGAAGACTTGCCGAAGGCCTCCGAGATCCTGAAGCGCGAGTGGTACATGGCCCTGCCCCTGGTCGTGATCATCGTGCTCATGCTCCTGGGGCGGTCGCCTGGCTTCTCCGCGTTCTGGGCGACCCTCGGGTGCATCGCCGTGAGTTGGGTCCGCAAGGAGACCCGCATGGGAATCCCCCAGATCTGGGACGCGATCCTGACCGGGGCCCGCAACACGTTGATCATCGGCGCGACGGTGGGGGTGATCGGGATCATCGTCGGCTCCATCGCCCTCACAGGCATCGGGCTCAAGTTCTCGGACATCATCATCTCGCTCGCCAGCGGCAACCTGGTGATCGCGATCGTGCTGGTCGGGCTCGCCTCCCTGGTGCTCGGCATGGGCGTCCCGGTGACGGCGGCCTACCTGATCACGGCGGTCCTGGCCGTGCCCGCCCTGGGCGAGATGGGGGTCATGATCGTGGCCGCCCACCAGATCGTGTACTGGTTCAGCCAGGACTCGAACATCACCCCTCCCGTGTGCGTGGCGGCCTACGCCGGGGCGGCCATCGCAGGCTCCGACCCATGGAAGACCGGCTGGACGAGCTTCAAGTTCGCCAAGCTGCTCTACGTCATGCCGTTCCTCTTCGCCTACACGCCCGAGATCCTGCTCAAGAACTGGGATGCGACGCCTCCGGAGGCGTTTCCGCTGATGGCCGTGGCGATGGCCTTCTTCTCGGCCACGGCGGGCACGCTGGCGTTCTCGGCCCTGACCATGGGCTACCTGGTGCGGAAGACCACCCTGCCCGAGTGGGTCTTCTTCGCGGTGGCGACGGTTCTCTGCTACATCCCCGGCGGCGTCACCGATCTGACGGGCATCGCCATGGTGGGAGCGCTGTGGTGGTGGCAGAAGCGGAAGAACCGGCTGGAGGCTGCCGCGGCGCCGGCCTGAGCCGGGAGATGCCGGAACGAAGCGGGTGGTCGGGGGTTGGCGGGATGCCCCGCGGCCGGGGGACCTCACATCGCACCCCGCGCACGAGGAGAAGGGTATGTCGTCCGAGAAGCCCCGCGAAGGGGCGGGCGGCGAGCCCGAGGTGGTCAACGAGAAGGTCAAGAAGTACCTGGAGAAGGAGGAGCGCAGCACACGCAAGCTGAAGAAGGGTTGGCACGGGCTGGCCGCCGTGCTCATGGCGGCCATGGTGCTGACCTACTACTGGTCCTCGGGCATCCAACCCCTCTCGGCACAGACCCACCGGGGGGTGTACGTACTCCTCACCTACGTCCTGGTCTTCCTCCTCTATCCGGTCGGTTCGCCCACGATGCGCTGGGTCCTCGCCCTGCTTGCCGGGGTGGGGCTGGCGGGAGCCGGCTCGGCACTGCTCTCCCCCGGCGGGGCCGAATGGCTCGACGGCCGCCTCGACACGGTCGGGGAAGCCTTCCGGGAGCAGGGGCTCGCCCGAGCCGTGGCCGCGATGGGGGTCCTGTGGGGGGTGGTCGCCCTGGGGGCCGCCGCGGGTTGGGCCCTGGCCGCCGCGGACCGCCGCTGCCAGGAGCGTTTCCCTTCGGCGCCCGGCCCCCTGGACCTCCTGCTGGCCGCGGCGGCGGCCGGGGCCGTCGCCTACTGGATCTTGCAGTTCGAGGCCCTCGCCTACCGCTCCGGCAGCGAGACGCCGATGGACTTCTTCGTGAGCCTCGCGGGGATCCTGCTCTCCCTCGAGGTGGCACGCCGCGTCCTGGGGTGGTCCATGGCCCTCGTGGGCGTCGTGTTCATCCTGTACCCGCTGCTCGGGCCGCACATGCCCGAGGTCTTCGCCCACAGGGGGTTTCGTTTCGAGCGGGTGGTGGACGCGCTCTACCTGACCCAGGACGGGGTCTTCGGCGTCATGGCCGACGTGCTGGCCACCTACGTGATCCTGTTCATCTTCTTCGGGGCGTTCCTCCAGAAGTCCGGTGCCGGCCGGTTCTTCATCGACCTGCCCCTGGCGCTGTGCGGGCGCACGGCCGGGGGGCCGGCGAAGGTGGCGGTGGTGGCCTCGGCGCTCTTCGGCACGGTCTCGGGCAGCGCGATCGCCAACACGGTCGCCACGGGCACCTTCACGATCCCCATGATGAAGAAGGCGGGGTTTCGGCCCCACGTGGCCGGCGCCATCGAGCCGGCGGCCTCCATCGGGGGCATGTTCATGCCGCCGGTCATGGGAGCCGGCGGGTTCCTCATGGCGGAGCTCACGGGGCTTCCCTACGTGAGCATCATGCTCATGAGCGTGTTCCCCGCGTTCCTGTACTTCCTGGCCGTCTTCACGATGGTGCACTTCGAGGCGAAGAAGCACGGCATCGAGGGGGTGAAGGCGGAAGAGCTCCCCAAGGCGTCGCGCATCCTGCGGCGCGAGTGGTACATGGCGCTGCCCCTTGCAGTCATCGTCGCGCTGCTCCTCGCGGGAAGCTCTCCGGGCCTGTCGGCCTGCTGGGCCACGCTGGCCTGCGTGGCCGTTAGCTGGGTGAGGGCGGAGACCCGCATGGGACCCAGGGAGATCTGGGAGGCCATCCTCGCCGGAGCGCGGAGCACGCTGGTGATCGGGGCCACGGTGGGGGTGGTCGGGATGGTCGTCGGGTCCATCGCGCTGACGGGTATCGGCCTGAAGTTCTCCGACATCATCATCTCGCTGGCCGGAGGGAACCTTGCGGTCGCCATCATCCTGGTGGGCCTGGCCTCCCTGGTGCTGGGCATGGGGGTGCCGGTGACGGCCGCGTACCTGATCACCGCCGTGCTCGCGGTTCCGGCCCTCGGCGAGATGGGGGTGATGATCGTGGCGGCCCACCAGATCGTGTACTGGTTCAGCCAGGACTCGAACATCACGCCCCCCGTGTGCGTGGCGGCGTATGCCGGAGCCGCCATCGCGGGGGCCGACCCCTGGAAGACCGGGTGGACGAGCTTCAAGTTCGCCAAGCTTCTCTATGTGATGCCGTTCCTCTTCGCCTTCACGCCGGCGGTCCTCATCAAGAACTGGGACCTGTCGCCGCCCGCGATGTTTCCCGCCCTGGACGTCGTCATGGCGTTCTTCTCGGCGACCGTGGGCACCCTCGCGTTCTCGGCCATGAGCATGGGGTACCTCGTGCGGCGCACCACCGCGGTGGAGTGGGTGTTCTTTGCCGTGGCGACCGTCCTGTGCTATGTGCCGGGCCTGATCACGGACCTCACCGGGATCGCGATGGTCGTCGGGCTGTGGTTCTGGCAGAAGCGGAAGAACCGGATCGACGCCCGCTCCCATCCAGGGCCCGGAGCCGTCCCCGGCGGGGACCGGGTGTTGAAGGCGGCCTGACAGCCGCCCGAAAGCCTTGACAGACAGGAGGACGCGACGTGCTACCCGAGATCCGTCGGATACTCTACTGCACCCAACTCGGCCCCAACGCCGCGTACATCTTCCGGTACGCCTACCGCATCGCCGAGAAGTTCGGGGCCCGCATCACCGTCCTCCACGTGGTGGAGACCCTGACGCCGGAGCAGGAGGCCCGGGTGGAGCGGTACGTGGGGCCCGGCACGCTGCACGCCGTGGTGGAGCGGGAGGAGCGCAGCGCCGAGGCCCGGCTCAAGGAGCGCATCCAGGCCTTCTGCGCCAAGATCGGAGCCGGAGATGCGTGCGAGGCGCGCATCGAGAAGGTCTCGGTGGTCGAGGGACACGACCCCGCCGCGGCCATCCTCCAGCAGGCGCGGGCGACGAACGCGGACCTGATCGTCATGGGCGCCCACGCGGACTCCTCCCTCCTGGATGCCCTGATGGGGACCACGGCCCAGAAGGTGGTGCGCGGGAGCCCCGTGCCGGTCCTGACGGTGCAGGTTCCCGAGGGGCAGCAGGAACTGACCTTCTCTCGTTGAGCCACGCAATCGCGTAGGTCCCAGTCTGCCGGCGTCACGGCGAGGGGCGCCGGCGCCACGGTGGCCGGTGTCCCTCGCCACCTTTGCGTTGAACAATTCCAGATCATCCTGCATCATTCCTGGACAGTGATACCGCTGCCAAGGCCCGGGGAAGGGGTGCCTCTCCCCGGGACGGCCCGCCTGCGGCTGCGCCTCAACCGAGGGCCGCCGCGGTTCTCGACCCTGCCTGCTCCGGGTGCCTGAAGCGATGACCGAACGCGGCTGCGTGTTCATTTGTGACCAGGAGGCCCACGCCCGCGACTCGCTCCGGGAGATCCTGGCCGCGCGGGGCCATCGGGTGGAGGCCTTCGACGCCGGAAGCGCTCTCGTGAAGGCCCTCGACGGGCGTCGGGAGGATCGCCCCGATCTGGTGGTCCTCGACGCCGACGGCGCGGGTCCCGAGGGGCTCGATCTCCTGCGGCGCATCAAGGCCTCGTGGCCGGCCCAGGCGGTGATCGTCCTCAGTTCCTTCGCCACCGTGCGGGGGGCCGTCGCTGCGATGAAGGCGGGCGCCCAGGACTTCCTCGTCAAGCCCTTCGCCGCGGATGAGCTGGTTCACCTCGTGGACCGACTGGTGGAGCGCAACCGGTTGGTGCAGGAGAACCGGGCCCTGAAGGCCGAGATCCGGCGGCGGTTCGACCCGGACCAGGTGGTCTTCCGGAGCGCCGCGTTCCGCCGCGTCTTCGAGATGGCCAAGCGGGTGGCGTCGAGCGATGCCAGCGTCCTGATCCAGGGGGAGAGCGGAACCGGCAAGGAACTGATCGCCTCCACCATCCACTACAGCAGCGGGCGGCGGGAGCAGCGGTTCCTTTCCGTCAACTGCGCCGCCCTCACCGAGACCCTCCTCGAGAGCCAGCTGTTCGGCCACATCAAAGGGGCCTTCACCGGGGCCGTGGCCGCCCCGCGGGGGCTCGTGGAGGACGCCGACGGAGGGACCCTGTTCCTCGACGAGATCGGGGACGTGAGCCCCGGGCTCCAGGCCAAGCTCCTCCGGGTGATCCAGGAGAAGGAGTTCATCCCCGTGGGATCCACCCGCGCCCGCCGGGCGGACGTCCGCTTCGTCGCGGCCACGAACAAGGATCTGGAGGAGGAGGTCGCCGCCGGTGCCTTCCGGGAGGACCTCTACTACCGCCTGAACGTGGTGACCCTGCGGGTGCCCCCCCTCCGGGAGCGGCCGGAGGACGTCGTGCCCCTGGCCGAGTTCTTCCTCGCGAAGTACGGGATGCGGGGGCAGTCCTTCGGTGCCGGGACCGTCGAGCAACTGAAGTCCTACCGTTGGCCGGGCAACGTGCGGGAGCTGGAGAACGCGGTCGAGATGGCCGCGGTTCTCTCCGCCGGGGGGGAGATCACGCCGGACCACCTGCCCGGCAAGGTGTCGGAACCTCCGGAGCCGGCGTTCGAGCTCCCGAGTGCGGGCCTGTCCCTGGACGAGGTGGAGGCCCGCTACATCGGAGAGGTCCTGCGGCAGACGGACTACCACAAGGTCAACACCGCCCGGATCCTCAAGATCTCCCGCACCACCCTGGACCGGAAGATCTCGCAGTACGGCCTCCGCAAGGACGGGGCCTGATGTCCCGCCGGGCGCCTGCGTCCCGTGGGGAGATCCCGGGAACCCCCGGACAGGGAGACACGAACCTGCCGCGCGGAAGGCACCAGCTCCGAGGGCGGATCGGATGAGGGCGGACAGGAGTCTTCCCGGGAGCGACAGGCCCTGGCGGCCGGTCACGAGACCCGAGATCGACGCCTTCGCCCGCGCCTTGGCGACGGCCTACGAGGTGGTCGGCGTCCAGGAGAAGCGCGGGCGCCTGACGATGGAGCGCGTGGAGGACCCCGTCCACCTGCTCCTGGAGTACCCGCCCCGGGTCCACTCGCCGAAGAAGTTCCTCTTCCCCAACTGGGAGAAGCTCTTCGGCTTCCGCCTCGGCGGAAAGGTGCTTCTGGAGGCCGAGCGCGCGGCCGTTCCCCGGGTCATCTTCGGCATGCACCCGTGCGACCTCCACGCGGTGCGGATTCTCGACGACTGTCTGTTCGAGGGGGAGGCCGACAGCGCCTATCGGTCCAAGCGGGAGGCGTCGGTTCTCGTCGGGGTCGACTGCGTGCCCGACGAGCACTGTTTCTGCACCTCCCTGGGCACCGACCGCGCCGCCGAGGGGTTCGACCTCTTCTTCCATCGAGACGGGGAGCGCTACCTCGTGCAGAGCGGCGGCTCCCGCGGAGAGGGCCTGCTCTCCCGGTACGCTCCGGCCGTGGCGTCCCGGCCGGGCGAGCCCCCCCTGCCTCTGCAGGCGAAGGCCACCCGCCGGAGGCTGGACTTCCCGGTCGAGGCGCTCGCGCCCCTGCTCGACGAGGGCTACGAGCACCGAATCTGGAAGGAGGTCGGCGACGCGTGCCTGGGCTGCGGCACCTGCACCCTCCTTTGTCCTTCGTGCTACTGCTTCAACGTGCAGGACCGCCTCCACCTCGACCTCGGGGGAGGCGAACGTCTGCGCACATGGGACTCGTGCCAGTTCGACCAGTTCTCCCGGCTGTCGGGAGGGGCCGAGGCCAGGGCGGATCAGTCCGACCGGCAGCGCCACCGGTTCTTCCGCAAGTACAAGTACCTGTGGGAGAAGCACCGGCGCACCGCCTGCGTGGGGTGCGGCCGCTGCAGCCGCGAGTGTCTCGCCGGCATCGCGCCGGTGGAAGTCCTGAACCGGCTCTCGGAGGCCCGGGAGCTGCCTCGACTCGAGGCGTCGCCCGGCGGTGAATACCACCCCCAACTGGCCGAGATCCTCGAGGTGCGCGCGCTGTGCGACGAGGACCGGGGGCTTCGGCTCCGGCTGCCGGAGCCGGTCGCCGTCGCCCCGGGCTGCTTCATGGCCGTATCCGTCTTCGGGCTCGGCGAAGCGCCCTTCACGGTCGCCTCGCCTCCCGGCGACGGCAGGGAGCTGGAACTCGTGGTTCGGGCTGCCGGGAACCTGAGCCGTGCGCTCCACCGGCTCCGGAAGGGCGATACGGTGGGCGTGCGCGGTCCTTTCGGCAACGGTTTCCCCGTGGAGGAAATGCGGGGCCGAGACGTCCTGCTGGTGGCGGGAGGGCTCGGGATGGTCACCCTGCGCGCCCTCCTGCTCACGATTCTGTCCCGCCGCGGGGAGTTCGGCCGGGTGCACCTCCTCTACGGCGCCTCCGCGCCGGACAAGTTCCTCTTCCGGGACGAACTCCGGCAGTGGGAGGAGGGAGGCGAGCTGGACCTGCGCCTGATCGTCAACGCGCCGGCCCCCGGCTGGTGCGGGCCGGTGGGGGACGTGACCCGGCTCTTCCGCGACCTGGAAATCGCGCCGGAGCGGGTTGCCGCTGCCGTGTCGGGGCCCGCCGGGATGTATCGCTTCACCAACCCCGTGCTCCTGGGGCTCGGCATCTCGCCGGACCGTGTCTTCCTCAACCTCGAGCGCCACATGAAGTGCGGGCTCGGCAAGTGCGGGAAGTGCCGGATCAACGACCTGTGCGTGTGCGAGTGCGGTCCGGTCTTCCGGTACAGCCAGGTACGCCACCTCCGGGAGGCCATCGAGCGATGAGGCCCCGGGCCGGCTTCTTCGACTTCACGGGCTGCGAGGGCTGCCAGTTGACGGTGCTCAACCTGGAGGACCAGTTCCTCGAGATCCTGGAGCTCATCGAGATCGTGGAGTTCCGGGAGGTGATGACGGGCGGGGCCGGTGCGCTGGACATCGCCTTCGTCGAGGGCAGCATCGCGGGTCCCGAGCAGGAGGAGCGGCTGCGGGAGATCCGCGAGAGGACCCGGGTCCTGGTGGCGCTCGGGGCCTGTGCCGACACGGCCGGGGTCAACGCGTTGAGCCACTTCCGCGACCTCGGAGAGCTCAACGCCGAAGTGTACGGGCCCGAAGCGCCCTTGCTCGCTGGCGGCTACCCCAGGCCGCTTTCCGCCGTGGTGACCGTGGACCACCGCGTCCCTGGCTGCCCCATCGACGGCCAGGAGTTCCTGAGCGTGCTGCAGGCCCTGCTGGTCGGGGGCGTGCCCGAACTGCCGAGCCACTCCCTGTGCGTGGAGTGCAAGCTCGCGGAGCTCCCGTGCACCTTCGAGCAGGGACGCGTCTGCCTGGGCCCGGTGACCCGCGCAGGGTGTCGGGCACGATGCATCCACGGGGGCGACCGCTGCCGGGGCTGCCGGGGTCTCGTGGACAATCCCCGCTCCGAGCCCTACTACCGTCTCCTGGAGGAGCACGGCCTCACCGAGGAGGCGGTGCTGGCGGAGTTCCGGCTGTTCAACCTGCCGGGGCGGGGCGGGCGATGAAGATCGAGATCGGACACCTGGCGAGGATCGAGGGTCACGCCCATCTGGTGGTGGACGCATCCCGGGGCGAACTCCGGGAGTGCCGCCTCGAGATCGTCGAATCTCCCCGCTTCTTCGAGCCCCTCCTTCGGGGGCGGCACTACGACGACGTGGCGCCCATCGTCTCCCGGATCTGCGGCGTGTGCTCCAACTCCCACACCCTGGTGTCGCTTGCCGCCACCGAGGCGGCCCTCGACATCCCGATCAGCGAGCAGACTCGCCGCCTCCGCCACCTGCTCGCCTACGGCGAGATCCTGCAGAGCCACATCCTCCACCTCTACTTCATGGCCGCGCCCGACTACCTGGGCGTGGGCAGCATCTTCCCGCTGGTCCGCAGCCGCCGCGACGTGGTCACCCGGGCCCTGCGCATGAAGAAGGTGGCCAACGACATCTGCCTCGCGGTGGGCGGCCGCCCGGTCCACCCCGTCACCCCCTGCGTCGGCGGGTTCTCCGCGCTTCCCGAGCCTGCTTCCCTCCTGGACCTCCGACGTCGCCTGGTGGGGGTCCTGCCGGACCTCGAGGCTACGGTCGACCTGTTCGGCTCCCTGCCCTTGCCCGCTTTCGACCGACCGACGGAGTACCTCTCCCTCGGGGGCGCACCGGGGTATCCCCTGATGGGAGAGGAGATCGTATCGAGCGAGGGCTACGCCGCGCCCGTGGCCGAATACGGGGAGGTCGTCCGGGAATACCTCGTGCCCCACTCCACGGCAAAGTTCGCCCGCTCCCCACGCGGGGCGTACCAGGTAGGCCCCCTGGCCCGCGTTCGCAACGCCTTCCCCTCCCTCTCGCCGATGGCGGCCAAGGTATCCGCCGCCCTCGGGCTGGACGGGCGGACCGCCAACCCCTACCGCACCGTCCTGGCCCGACTCGCCGAGGTGGTGCACTGCGCGGAGGAGGCGATCCGGCTCATCGACGCCCTGCTGGGGGCGGGGCTCGAGAAGGAGGCCCGAGCGCCCGCTTCGCCCGGGGGGCGTGGGGTGGCCGCCATCGAGGCTCCGCGGGGCATGCTCTTCCACGCCTACGAGTACGGCGAGGACGGGCGCATCGAGAAGGCCGACTGCGTCATCCCCACGGCCCAGAACCTCGCCAACATCGAGGCCGACCTGGCCGCGCTGGTGCCGGAGCTCCTGGACCTCCCCCGCGAGGAGATGACGCTGAGGCTCGAGATGCTGGTGCGCGCGTACGACCCGTGCATCAGCTGCTCGACCCACCTGCTGGAAGTCGAGTTCGTCTGACCTCTCACCGAGGGAAGAGGCCGTGGTCCGGATCATCGGGGTCGGCAATCCCCTGATGGGCGACGACGGGGCGGGGATCGCCCTGGTCGAGCGCCTGGGCCGGAGGGACCTGCCGCCCGGCGTCGAGGTCGTCGACGGGGGCACCGGGGGGGTGACCCTCCTGGGGTTGATGGAGGGCGCGGCCGGCGTCGTCCTGGTCGACGCGGCGGACATGGGACGTCCGGTCGGCGCGGTTGTCCGCCTGGCCGGCGAGGACGCGGCGCTCTCGGCCCGTTCGCCCCCCCTCTCGCTCCACCAGGCCGGAGTCGCCGGTGCCCTCGCCCTCGGGCGGGAACTCGGAATCCTGCCCCGGCTCGTCCTGTTCCTGGTCCAGGGCGGGCGGGTCGCGCCGGGGCAGGGCCTTTCGCCGGCGGTGGAGGCGGCCTTGGAAGCCCTGGCCGACCGGGTGACCGCCGAAGCGCGGCTCCTGCTCGGGTAGGATCGGAGGTTCCGCCGCCCCGACGAAGAGGTGCCCGCCGTCCGCCGCTGCCTTCCCTCGCACCCGGTCTGCGGGTTTCGGTTCCTGCCCCCACGCGGATTCCTTCCCCGGTTCACGGGAACCCCTGCTGCGATTCACGCAAGATCTCACGTGATTTCGTGCGATTCGAATCGCGTTCGCTCGGCGTCCACCGCGGTGCTCGGCCAGGGTCCCCCGAGTCCAAGCCGGGGACGCGTCCGGTGTCCCGCTTCGGGACACACAGCATCGAAGCGATGCATCCGTCCCACGCCGACACCGGGTCCGTCGGGAGCCGCGCAAAGAGAATTATCCTTCCGTAACAGATACTTGTGACGTAGTCGATTCGGGACCGGGGGGTGCGCTCCCCGATGGCACGGGCATTGCTCAACGCTCCGGCCACCCAGGTCAAACGGAAGTTGGATCACACAATTCAATGGTCGTCGAGACGACCGCTGCAGAGCGACGAAAGGAGAGCCCCATGAGCCTCGAACAACTGACCCGCCAGGCCATCCAAACCCGCCGGCTCGACGGGAACGCCTTGAGCCGGATTCGGGGGTACATCGACCGCGCCCCCTACCTGACGGCGGGCGAATACGATGCCCTGCGGAGCCTGGGTCGCGCGGTGCGCGCGGGCCAGGTGGTGTCCGGTCCCTCCTCCTGAGGCCATCCGCTCCCGTGACCCGCCTCCGGGGGGACGCGGAGCGGCCCCTGTGTCCCAAGACTGGACAGTAGCCGGCGACGCGCGGGGGGTGGCGTGCGCCTCCCGGCGTCGGCCGCCTTCCGCGGGGGGCCGGTGAGGGGAGCGACCGGCGGCCTGGTCCCCGAGCGGGGTCGTCCGGGAATTTCGCCGACCGGTTCTTGACAAGGTTGAAGTGCGCAGTAGAAGAGGGTTCGCACGAGTCGGCCCCGACACACGAGCCCCGTAACCGTACGTACCTGCGAGCGAGAGGCGACGACATGGCGAAGGACAACGGGAGCGTCAAGGATTCGGTCTTCGAGGAGTACCTCGAGAGTCGCGGCGTGGACCGCCGCAGTTTCCTCAAGTGGTGCACGGCGGTGACCGCGACCCTGGCGCTGCCGCCGGCCTTTGCCAAGAAGGTTGCGGCAGCGGTGGCCGCGGACAACCGGCCCCCCGTGCTGTGGCTCCACTTCCAGGAGTGCACCGGCGACTCAGAGGCGCTCCTCCGGGCGTCCCGGCCCACCACGGCGGAGATCGTGCTGGACTACTTGTCGGTGGACTACCACGAGACGATCATGGCCGCCGCCGGTCACCAGGCCGAGGAGGCCCGGCGCGCGACGATGGAGAAGTACAAGGGCAAGTACCTGGCCGTGGTGGAGGGGGGCATCCCCACCAAGGACGGGGGGATCTACTGCTGCATCGGCGGACACTCGGCTGTGGAGATCGCCAGGGAGGTGTGCGGCAACGCGGCGGCGACCATCTGCGCTGGGACGTGCTCGGCCTTCGGGGGCATCCAGGCCGCGTACCCGAACCCCACCGGCGCCGTGAGCGTGATGGAGTTGCTGCCGAACATCCCGATCGTCAACCTCCCGGGCTGTCCGCTCAACACCGCCAACCTGACCGCCACGGTGGTCCACTACCTCACCTTCGGGTCGCTGCCCCGCCTGGACAACCTCAAGCGCCCGCTTTTCGCCCACGGCAAGCGCATCCACGACAACTGCGAGCGCCGGGCCCACTTCGACGCCGGGCAGTACGTGGAGAAGTGGGGCGACGAGGCGCACCGCCAGGGGTGGTGCCTCTACAAGATGGGGTGCAAGGGGCCGGCCACCTGGCACAACTGCCCGACCGTCCGGTTCAACGACGGCATCGGGTGGCCGGTGGGCCAGGGCCACGGCTGCGTGGGGTGCTCGGAGCCCTCCTTCTGGGACTCGATGGGCCCGATGTACGAGCGCCTGCCCAACGTGCCCGGTTTCGGCGTGGAGGCCACCGCCACGAAGATCGGCCTGGGGCTGACCGCTGCCGCGGCGGCCGGCTTCGCCGCCCACGGCGTGGCGAAGACCATCCAGCTGCGCTCGAAGGGCACGGAAGAGAAGGAATAGGGCGCAGGCCGCGTCCAGGAACGAACCCCTGAGCTCGCGAGGAGAGCGATTCCATGGCCAATAAGAAGATCGTCGTCGACCCCATCACCCGCATCGAGGGCCACCTCCGCATCGAGGCCAAAGTGGAGGACGGCGTCATCACCGACGCCTGGAGTTCCGCCACCATGTGGCGCGGCATCGAGAAGATCCTGAAGGGTAGGGACCCCCGGGACGCGTGGTACTGGACCCAGCGGTTCTGCGGCGTCTGCACCACGGTGCACTCGATCGCGTCCATCCGGGCCGTGGAGGACGCCCTGGGCATGACCGTCCCCTTGAACGCGGAACTGATCCGCAACCTCATCATGGGGATCCAGAACGTGCAGGATCACGTGATCCACTTCTACCACCTCCACGCCCTGGACTGGGTGGACGTGGTCTCGGCTCTCTCGGCGGACCCGGGCGACACGGCGAAGCTCGCCCAGTCGATCTCCGACTGGCCCAAGAGCTCCAAGACCTATTTCCAGGGTGTCCAGGACCGGGTGAAGGCCTTCGTCGGCACGGGCCGCCTGGGACCCTTCGCCAACGCCTACTGGGGGCATCCCGCCTACAAGCTGCCGCCCGCCGCCAACCTCATGGGCGTCGCCCACTACCTCGAGGCGCTGGACTGGCAGCGCGAGGTGATCAAGGTCCAGGCGATCCTCGGGGCGAAGAACCCCCACCCGCAGAGCTTCCTGGTGGGCGGTATGTCGTTGCCCGTGGACGCCAACGCCCAGAACGCTCTCAACGCCGACAAGCTGGCGCAGATTCGCGAACTGCTCGTGCAGGCCAACCAGTTCGTGGAGAAGGTGTACATCCCCGACCTCCTGGCCGTGGCGCCCTTCTACCTCGACTGGGCGCAGTGGGGAGGCGGGGTGCAGAACTACCTCTGCTTCGGCGACTTCCCCACCCGCGAGGCGCAGAAGTGGAACGACAAGGGCCTCTGGATCCAGCCCGGGCTCGTGAAGGGGCGGGATCTCGCCAACGTGATCAAGCCCGACCCGACCAAGGTCGCGGAGTACGTCACCCACTCCTGGTACACGTACTCCTCCGGCGACGCCGGGGCGCTGCACCCCTACAAGGGGGAGACCGAACCCAGGTACACCGGTCCCCAGCCCCCGTACCCGGACAAGTACGTGAGCGAGACCGACAGCAAGTACTCCTGGGTGAAGGCGCCCCGCTACGAGGACATGGCCTGCGAGGTGGGTCCGCTGGCCCGCGCGATCGTGGGGTACGCCCAGGGCCACCCGGAGACCAAGGCAGCGGTCGACCTCGTGCTGACCACGCTCAAGGCGCCGGCCGCCGCCCTGTTCTCCACGCTGGGCCGGACCGCCGCCCGGGGCATCGACTGCTTCGTCCAGGCCCGCAAGAACGTGGAGTGGCTCGACGCCCTCGCCGCCAACATGGGCAAGGGCGACCTGCGCATCCACGACAACGCCAGGTGGGATCCGGCCTCCTGGCCGGCCGAGGCCGAGGGAGTGGGCTTCCACGAGGCGCCCCGCGGCATGCTCAGCCACTGGATCCGCATCAAGGACAGGCAGATCGAGAACTACCAGGCCGTCGTGCCGAGCACGTGGAACGCCTCTCCGCGGGACGCCAAGGACCAGCGGGGGCCCTACGAGGAGGCACTGATCGGCACCCCCATCGCGGACCCGGAGAAGCCGCTGGAGATCCTCCGCACCATCCACTCCTTCGACCCCTGCCTGGCCTGCGCGGTGCACGTGCTGGACGCCAAGGGCGAGGAGATCACCCGGGTGAAGGTCCTCTAGAGGGAGGAACGGACGATGAGACGCCTCGTCGTAAAGGTCTGGGAGTTCCCGGTCCGGGTGATCCACTGGACGAACTTCCTCGCGGTGGTGACGCTCAGCGTGACCGGCGCGTACATCCACTGGCCGTTCTTGAGCACCCCCGCCGGGCCGGCGCCGTGGCTCATGGGGTGGATGCGCCTCGTCCACTTCGTGGCCGGCTGGGCCCTCATGCTCGGGCTCATCGGGCGGTGGGGGTGGAGCTTCGTGGGGAACCGCTACGCGAACGTGCGGGAGTTCTTCCCCATCTTCTACAAGGAGCGTCGAAGGGACATCGCCGGAGTGCTCAAGTACTACGCCTTCGGGAGCCGTCACCTGCCGCCCCACCTCGGTCACAACGCGCTGGCGTCGATGGCCTACCTGGCGGTCTTCTGCCTGATGTGGTTCCAGGTGATCTCCGGGTTCGCCCTGTTCAGCCAGTACGATCCCAACGGCTTCGCCTACAAGCTCTTCGGAGGGGTGTTCTCGCTCGTCAACAACGGCTGGCTGCGCCTGATGCACTACTTCACCGTGTGGATCTTCGCCGCCTTCTTCATCAACCACATCTACGCAATGTGGGTCTCCGACCTCGCGGAGCGGGACGGGACCGCGGGGAGCATGTTCAGTGGCTACAAGTACGGACATCTCGAAGAGTTCGCGGACCTTGATCATCGGCCTTGGAAATCGTTTGATGACCGACGACGGGGCGGGGCTTGAGGCCCTGCGCGCCTTCCAGCAGGGGTATGAGGTCGCGGACGAGGTCGACTTCCTCGACGGCGGCACGCTGGGACTCGAACTGCTGGTCTACATGGAGGGCTACGGCCGGATCCTCGTCGCCGACTGCGTGACGACCGGCCGCGAACCGGGAACCGTGGTGCGGATCGAGGGCGAGGACGTCCCGGTGGCCTTCTCCAAGGTCCTCTCCCCCCACCAGATGGGGCTCAAGGACCTGCTCTCGGTGCTGGAACTCCAGGGCCGCATGCCCGAGCGGCTGACGGTGCTCGGCGTGGAGCCCGAGAGCATCGAGATGGGGGTGGACCTGAGCGAGCCCGTCCGCCGGAGCCTTCCCAAGCTGGTCGGGGCCATGGCCGGGGTGCTCGGGGAGTGGGGCGTCGAGGCGCGCCCCCGGAGCGGAGGCTGACTCGGCCAGGGGCGCAGGAGTCGGAACGCAACGAAGAAGGGCGCGGGAGACCGCGCCCTTCGTGCGCCCGGGAGGTCCCTTGCGGATCAGCGCCCGCGGATCGCCGCGAGGTATCGGACGACCTCGGCGGCTTCCTCGTCGGTGAGGCGCGCGCCCCGCTGGCGCATCGCCCAGACCGTGCGCTCCCACCCCGCCCGGTCCTTCCAGCGGCTCAGCGGCGTCTCCACCGAGTGGCACCGGGAACAGCGCAGCTCGAAGATCTCCCGGCCGGGCAGGTCGGCGCCGCGGTCGCACGCGGGGCCGAGCGCCACCCCCAGCAGGGCGATGCCCCACACAGGGAGGGGCAGCCGCCGTCGCGTCTTCATCCCTTCACCACTCCCATGGGCCTCAGCCGGGCCACCCGCTTCGAGAGGCCGGCGCCGGCCACCGCCTCCACCACGTCGTCCACGTCCTTGTACGCCTCGGGCATCTCCTCGGCCAGGGTCTTGATGCCCGCCGAGAAGACCCAGATCCCCTTGTCCTCGAGTTCCCTGCGCACCTGGGCGCCGTGCTTGCGCTTGAGGGCCGCGTGGCGCGACAGCAGCCGGCCGGCCCCGTGGCACGTGGACCCGAAGGTCTCCTCCATCGCCCTCTCGGTTCCGGCGAGCACGTAGGAGGCGCGACCCATGTCGCCGGGGATGAGCACGGGCTGGCCCACCGCCCGGTAGCGGGCGGGCACGTCGGGGTGCCCGGGGCCGAAGGCCCGGGTGGCGCCCTTCCGGTGGACGAGCACCCACCGCTCCTTCCCCTGGAACCGGTGGCGCTCCCTCTTCGCGATGTTGTGGGCTACGTCGTACACGAGCCGCAGGCCGAGGTCGGAGGGCGACGCCCGGAAGAAGTCGCCGAGGGCCTGCCGGGCCCAGTGCATCAGCGCCTGCCGGTTCGCCCAGGCGTAGTTCGCGGCGGCGGCCATGGCGCCCAGGTACTCGCGGGCGGCGGGCGAGGAGAGGAAGGCGCAGGCGAGCTGGCGGTCGGGGAGGTCGATGCCCGTCCGGGCCACCTCGCGGGCCATCACCTTCAGGTAATCGTCGCACACCTGGTAGCCGAAGCCCCGGCTCCCCGAGTGGATCATCACCGTCACCTGCCCCGGGCGGAGCCCGAAGGCGTCCGCCGCGGCGGCGTCGAAGACCTCCTCCACGAACTGC
>CAZGRT010000120.1:0-7535 GCA_964528225.1 uncultured Thermodesulfobacteriota bacterium
ACGGTGACCCTTTGAAGGAGCGGAGCGGATCCACCTCGCCGCGACCAGCTGAGCAGGTTGGATTAGCGCATGGCATAGGCAAAACGCCGCCGTGGCCGCGCAGGAAATGAGAAGTGTTCCTATTTGGGTGCCGAAACCTCACAGGCTAATTGGTGCTGGGGAGGGGAAAAGTCTAGTATTAAGTTGCGGCGCGGGTTCACGGCGGTGAGGGTGTATGACCTGGCGTCGGGCCTCGCGCGGCGCGGGAAGTTGCGTCATGGGGTAACTAGGCGAGCCACAACTGGCATCGATTCCTCGTTCGCCAAGGAAGCGCCTGCCGAGCCAACGGAGGATCACGGGGCCCTCCTCGGCCTCCCAGGGAAGGCTCTGCCCCTGGACGATCGCTGACAGCACCCCGTCGTCCAGGTCGCACACGCGGCGGGTCGCCCACCGGCCGAAGACCTGGACGCCCCGGCTCGCGAAGCGCGGCGCCCCGCTGCCGGACACCTTGGCCAGGGGCAGGCCGGCGGACACGCACTGGAAGGCGTGGCACGCGGACGCGGCCTCCTCCCGCAGGGCGTACACGTGGTCGCCGCGCCACAGGAGCCGGTACGGGTCGAAGCACTCGGGGGAGATGCCGAAGGGCTCGGCGAGCCCCCGGATCACTCGGCCGCGCTCCTCAGGGCCTAGCCAGTCGCACGACAAAGAACCCCTCCGAGTCGAAGTGGTGGGGGTAGAGGCGGCGCGCCGCGGAGAGCGCTTCGGGAAATCTTCGGCCCTCCCACTGCGCGAGGCCGGGCTCGCCGGGTACGTCCACGCCGAGGGGCAGCACGCGGGCGCCCGTCTCCTCCAGGAAGGGGCCCACGACCCCTTCGTTCTCCTCCGGCGCGTAGGTGCAGGTGGAGTACACGAGCACGCCCCCGGGCTCCAGCACGTCGTACCCGCGCCGCAGGAGCAGCGCCTGCTGGCGCGCGAGGTGGTCGCGAAAGCCCCGGCGCGCCGCGCGGGGCCTCTCCTCGGGGCCCCGCCACGTGCCCTCCCCGGAGCAGGGCGCGTCGACGAGCACCCGGTGGAACCGGTGCCGCTGGGGGAAGTTCTGCCCGGTGTACGCGGTGACCACCGCGCAGGTGACGCCCACCCGCTCGAGGTTGGCCACCAGGGACTTGAGGCGGCTTCGGCTCGGCTCGTTGGCCACCAGGCACCCGCGGTCGTCCATGGCCTGGGCGAGCAGGGTGGTCTTCGACCCGGGGGCCGCGCACAGGTCGAGGACCCGCTGGCCCGGCTCGGCCGCGAGCGCACAGGCCGCCAGCGCGGAGGATGCGCTCTGGATGTAGAGGTGGCCGACCGCGTGGGCCAGGGTGGCGCCGACGGCCCCGGCGGACCCGGCGACCCGGAAGAGCCAGGGGCACCACGCCTCGGGCTCCAGGCGGAAACCCTGGGAGGAGAGCGCCTCCACGGCCGGCCCGACCGCGGTCTTGAGGGTGTTCACCCGCACGTGGACCGGGGCGGCGCGGCCGTGGGCCTCGAGGAACGCGGGGAAGTCGGGGACGACGGAGCGGTACCGGTCGAGGTGGCGCGCGAGCTTCGACATCAGCCGGCCCCTCGGAGACCCCTCAAACCCTCGCCAGCTCCAGGGGCGCGAACCCCACGAAGTCGGCGCTGGCGAGAAGGTAGCGGACGCCTCCCCGCTCCCCGTAGGGGTTGCGGAAGTCCTCGGCCCCGGAGCCGTGCAGGTGGCCGAACACCGCCAGGTCCACCCGGTGGGCCTCGAGCAGGCGGGTCACCCCGGTCTCCTCGATGCCCGGAGAGGTGGGGGGGAAGTGCAGGAGGGCCACGCGGAGCTCCGCCTCCGGGGCCATCCCGCCCAGGCTGGCGGCGAGGCGGTCGAGTTCCCGGCGGTAGATGCGGTCGTCCTCGGCCTCGTCGCGGATCCCGTGGAGGCCGACGGAACCCTCCTCCTCGCCGGGGAGGTGCGGGAACAGCCCCCGGAAGTCCAGGGACCGGTCCACCCAGCCTCGGGCGCCGGCGAAGGCCACGCCGTCGAGCAGGAGCGCGTCGTTCTGCAGGGCGTGGACCCCCGGCGGCAGGGCCGCCCGGACCTTCGTCAGGGAGGACCACCAGTAGTCGTGGTTCCCCTTCACGAGCACCTTCCGGCCGGGAAGCGCTCCCAACCACTCGAGCTCGGGACGGGCCTCGGGGAGCCGGAGCGCCCAGGAGAGGTCGCCCGGCAGGCAGACCACGTCCTGGGGCGCCACCCGCTCCCGCCACGCGGTCTCCACCCGGGCGGCGTGGTCGCGCCAGTGCTCGCCGAAGACGTCCATGGGCTTCGGTCGGGCGAAGGAAAGGTGGAGGTCGGAAATGGCCCAGACGATCACGCTCTGCTCCCGGGGGCCCCGGACATCTGGCCCGGGGCGGTCCGCCCCCTTATACTGAGCCGCCGCCCCGGTGGCGAGCCCAAACGTGACACGGCCCGGACGTGAGACCCGACGAGCCCGTTACAGACCCCCGAAGCCTCCTCCCGCCCGGATACGCGGTGCGGGAGCGTACCGTCGACGTCGAGGGGCGGGCGCTGCGGCTGTTCCAGGTGCGGGACCCGAACGCCCTGGCGGACGCCGTGCCGGAGGAGAGCTTCGCGCAGGACGAGCGCTTCCCGTACTGGGCGGAGCTCTGGCCCTCGGGGATGGCGCTGGCGCGGTTCGTTCTGCGCCGGCACCTGGGCACCGGGATCGACGCGGTGGAACTGGGGTGCGGCCTGGGGTTGGCGGGGATCGCGGCCGCGCTCGACGGCGCCCGGGTGGTCTTCACGGACTTCGAGCCCGACGCCCTGGCCTTCGCCCGTGCCAACCACGCGCTCAACCTCGGCGTGCCGGGCCGCACCCGCCTCCTGGACTGGCGCGAGCCGCCGGGGGACCTGCGGGCGCGGCTCGTGCTCGCCTCGGACGTGCTCTACGAGCGACGGTTCTTCGAGCCGTTCCTCGCAACCCTTCTCCGGGTGCTGGAACCGGGGGGGACGGCCCTCGTGGCCGAGCCCGGCCGGACGATGGCGGAGGGCGTGGTGGAGGCCCTCGAGGAGCGGGGGCTGGCGCGCGACCTTCACCTGGAGGAGTTCGCCTTCCAGGGGGCCGACCACTCGGTGTGGCTCCACGAGGTGCGTACCCCTCCGAGACCTTGAGCCCGAGCGAGGAGGGCCGACCGTGCCCCGGAACCCGACGCCCCACGACTTCTGGCTCCACCTCCGCGTCCACCGCCCCGACCTGGCGCGCCGCCTGGACGGGGTGCGCGGGCTCGAGCGCGCGCGGGGCGCCCTGCTGGTGCGGGCCCCGGCGGGCAGTTGGACCCTGGCGGAGATCGAGGCCCGGCTGGCGGACCTCGGGCGGGAGGCGGGGCGGTTCTTCGGCACGGAGGTCCCGGTGCGGGTCGAGGCCGGGCCGGCCGACCCGGAGGCCCTGCCCTTTCCGGTGCTCGCCTCCAAGGTCTGGAACCACGTGGCCTTCTGGGCCTGGGGCGAGGCGGGCTCCGTGATGGTCGCGGTGCGCAAGCCCCGGTATCTGGAGCACTGGCTGCCCGCTGCGCCGCGTTCCGGCGACGTTGAGGCGCCGGCCGAGGACCCCGAGGCGACGATCCTCCGGGAGGCGGCGCCCGACCCTTCGGAGGCCCTGCCGGCCCTCCTGGACCGCCTGGCCGCGCTGGCCCGCGCGTCCTCCTCCTACGCGCAGCTCGTCGCGGCGTTTCCGGGGGACGCCGCGGCCGACCGCCTGGAAGGCCGGCTCTACGCGGCCAAGGAGTGGGGAACGCCGGCCACGCCCGGACCCGTGTTCCAAAAGTACGTGGGGAGGCTCCACTACGTCGGCCCGGCGGCTCCCCCCCTCGGGGTCCGGACGGCCCGGGCGGCGTTGGGTCGGGGAAGGTGCTGATGCAGACCCTTCCGGCAACAACGGCGGGCACTTACGGGCGGGAGGCCTCCTTGACACCCCCCGCGCCGATCGTCTACGGTACCCACCTTCCGCGGCGCGACTCCCGCCCACGGGCCCGGGGCGGCGCCGCGCCCTCGCCGAGCGAACCGCAACTGCGACCATGAGCCGTCTCGTACTCGCCTCCGGTTCCCCCCGAAGAAGGGAGCTGCTGGCCGCCCTCGGGGTCTCCTTCGAGGTGATCCCGGGCACGGCGGACGAAACCCTGCCGGAGGGGGAGCCCGTGCACCGCGCCCTGGAGTCCGTGGCCCTGCGGAAGGCCCGGGAAGTGGCCGGCCGGGTCGGGCCGGACGCCTGGGTGCTGGGCGCGGACACCGCCGTGGTCCAGCGCGAGCGGGTCTTCGGGAAGCCGAGGGACCGGGCCGAGGCGAGACGCTTCCTGGAGGCCCTCTCGGGGGCGGAGCACCGGGTGATCACCGCGGTGGCGCTGCTGGGCCCCGGCGTCTCCCGCACGGTCTCCGTGGCGACGCGGGTGCGATTCCGCCGCCTGTCGCAGGAGCAGGCGGCGTGGTACGCGTCGCTGGAGGAGCCGTACGACAAGGCCGGCGGGTACGCGATCCAGGGGAGTGGAGCCTTCCTGGTGGAGGCCATCGAGGGGTCGTACACCAACGTGGTGGGCCTGCCCATGGCGGAGACGGCCGACCTGCTCGAGGAGGCCGGGTTCGCTCCCTGGGCCGCCGCGGCACGCCGGGAGCGAGCCCATGGGTGACCGGCAGGGCGGCGTGGCGCGACGCTACCGGGAGGCCGTCGCCCGGGTCGCGGAGGCAGCGAACCGGGCGAACCGCCCGCCGGAGAGCGTGTCGGTGCTGGCGGTGACGAAGACGGTGGACCCGGGGCGGATCCGGGAGGCCTACGACGGGGGCGCCCGCCTGTTCGGCGAGAACTACGTGCAGGAGGCCCTGGGCAAGGTGGACCGCCTGCCCCTGGACGCCGAGTGGCACATGATCGGCCACCTCCAGTCGAACAAGGCGAAGCGGGCGGTGGAGGTATTCCGGTGCGTCGAGTCGGTGGACCGCCCCTCCCTGGCCGACGCCCTGGAGAAGGCGGCGCGGGCGCGCGGGGCGACGCTCGACGTGCTCGTCCAGGTGAACACGGGCGACGAGGAGACGAAGTCGGGGACGACCCCGGAGGGGGCCGAGGCGCTCGCCCGCCGGTTCGCGGAGTGGCCGAACCTGCGGCTCCGCGGGCTGATGGCCATCCCCCCCTACTTCGCGGAACCGGAGGACGCGCGCCCGCACTTCCGCGCGATGCGGGAACTGGGGGAGCGGATCGCGGGCCTCGGGCTTCCCGGCGTCTCGATGGACGTGCTGAGCATGGGGATGAGCCACGACTTCCCGGTCGCCGTGGAGGAGGGTGCGACCCTCGTCCGGATCGGCACCGCGATCTTCGGAGAGCGCGCGACCTGAACGGGCCCGGGAGACGGGTGCAGGAGGAGTGCCGGTGAGCAAGCTGCCGTCGTTGGCCTTGATCGGCCTGGGAAACCTCGGCGAGGCATTGGTGAAGGGGCTCCTCGACCGGGGGCTCCTGGAGGCGGGAGCGGTGTCGGGCGCCGAGAAGGTGGCGGACCGGCGCCGCCTGATGGCCGAGCGGTACGGCATCGCCGTCCACGCCAGGGCGTCGGAGGCGTGCAAGGGCGCGGGCGCCGTGCTCCTGGCCGTGAAGCCCCAGGACGTGGACCCGGCCCTCGCGGAGCTGGCGCACCTCGCGCCGGGGACCCTGGTGCTGAGCGTGTGCGCGGGGATCACCCTGTCGCGGCTCGCCCGGGGCCTGCCCGCGGGAACGCCCATCGTGCGGGCGATGCCGAACACGCCCGCCCTCGTAGGCTGCGGGGTGACCGTGTACTGCGCCAACGAGGCGGTCGCGGACGCCCACAACCGGTTGGCCCAGAGCCTGCTCGGCGCCGTGGGCGACGTCTACCGGGTGGAGGCCGAATCGCTCCTCGACGCGGTCACGGGGCTGAGCGCGAGCGGGCCGGCCTACGCCTTCACGTTCCTGGAGGCCCTCGCCGACGGGGGCGTGCTCATGGGGCTCCCCAGGCCCCTGGCGCGGGCGCTCGCGTGCCAGACCCTCCTGGGCTCGGCCAGGCTGGCCAAGGAGGCCGGAGAGCACACGGCCGAGCTCAAGGACCGGGTGGCTTCCCCCGGGGGGACCACCGCGGCCGGCCTGCGGGAACTGGAACTGCGAGGGTTTCGGGGAGCGGTGATCGAGGCCGTGCGGGCGGCGACGCTGCGCTCCCGGGAACTGGGAGGCTGAGCCGTGTTCGTTCTCGCGAACTTCCTGCGGGGCGTGGCCAAGGTCCTCGACCTGGGGCTCCAGGTCTACCTGTGGCTGATCATCGCCCGGGCGGTGCTCTCCTGGGTGAGCCCCGACCCCTACAACCCCATCGTCCGCTTCCTCTACCGCGCGACGGACCCGGTCCTCTACTGGGTCCGCAGGCGGATCCCCGCCTCCTTCGGCGGCATCGACTTTTCGCCGATGATCGTGATCCTGGCGATCGTGTTCCTCCAGAGCTTCCTGGTGCAGAGCCTCTGGAACTTCGCGAGCCGGCTCTCTCCCTGACCCCACGTCTCACTGACCCCCCGAGGTGCCCATGCGAATCACGCCCCTGGACGTGCACGACCAGACCTTCCGCGTCGCCTTCCGGGGGTTCGACCCCGGCGAGGTGGACGCCTTCCTCCAGCGGGTCGCCGACGAACTCGAGCGGCTGATCGAGGAGCGGGAGACCGCCCGGACGGAGCTGGAGCAGGAGCGCCAGGTCCGCCGGACCCTGGAGGAGACCCTGGCCACCACCCGGGGGCTCCAGACCAACCTGGTGGACCAGGCGCGGGCCGAGGCCGACGCCGTGCGCCACCAGGCCCAGCTCCAGGCCGACCGCATCCTGGCCGAGGCCAACGAGGAGCTCCTCCGGCTCCGCCGGGAGGTCCAGGCCCTGCGCGAGCGCCGCGCGCTCTGGCTCGCCGACCTGGGGGCCCTGGCCGACGCCCTCTCCCACTGGGTGGACGACAAGCGGGCCCAGCGGACTTCTGAACCGGAGCTGATCGCGGACGACGCGGAGGCGGACCCGCCGGCGGGTGAAGGTGAGGCGGAGGCGCCGGACGAGGGAGAGCCCGGGGAAGGGGAGGAGGCTTCCTGACCCGGGGCGGCCCGAAGGCCCCGACCGCCGTCTTCTCCGACCTGGAGATCTGGGTGCAGCCCCGGGCCTCCCGGGACGAGGTGGCCGGGCTCCAGGGGGAGGCCGTGAAGGTTCGGGTCACCGCGCCGCCGGTGGAGGGAGAGGCCAACGAGGCCGTCGTCCGGCTCCTCTCCCGGAGCCTCGAGGTGCCGCGGTCGGCCGTGTCCATCGCCCGGGGCCAGACGGGGCGGCGGAAGCGGGTGCGGATCGAGGGCCTGGAGGCCGCAGAGGTGCGGCGGCGTCTGGGGGTGTGACGAGGGCGGCCGGCGCCGGGGGGGGGACCCAGGCTCGGGCGAGGCCCCCTTCAGCCCTCTCCGGTACCCCGGTAGCCGCAGCCCTTGCGCGGGCACTGCAGCGGCCCGGCGCGGCTCCCGGTCTTCTCCACCAGGAACGGGTGGTCGCAGGAGGGGCAG